>DAHXMK010000395.1 GCA_027365515.1 Candidatus Aminicenantota bacterium | reverse complement strand
AAACCTGAAGCAGTCTCTCGAAACGTTCAAGAGCGAAGTGAAGAACCGCGAGGATATCGTCGTTCAAAGGAAGGACGCTTCGGGCCGCTGGACCGGCGGCGCATGGGGCCTTGCGGATTTCGCGCTGGCGCTGCTTCTCGGTCTCACGGCGCTCGCGACGAGACGGGGGCTTCGCGGCTGACGAAGAAGATCCCCTTCGTCACCTTGGCGCTTGCGGCTTTGATGGCCGCGCTCCAATTCTCGAAAGGGGCGGGCCCCTTTCTGGCCCTGCCCGGAAGCGGAGCCTTTCCCGACGAGCCGTGGCGTCTCTTTACTTACGTCCTCGTTCACCTTAACTTCGGCCACTTCGCATGGGACGCGGCCGCCTTTCTCCTGCTCGGAACGATAGTCGAGATGGAAGGGCGGCCGCGCTACGCCGCTCTTTTGATCGCCGCCGCGTTTGTGCCTGGGCTGGTCTTTCTTGCAACAAACCCCCATTCGGCGGGGATTCAAGGGTCGTCCGGTCTTGATTCGGCGCTTTTCGCCTTCATAGGAGCGGCCCTTCTCCTGAAGCACGAAGCCAGGCCCGCCGCCAGGATGACGGGCGCGCTTCTCCTCGCGGCGATAACCGCCAAGGCGGCCTTTGAGTTTTTCACGGGCGCGACTCTCTTTGCGCCTGTCGCTGGCACGGCTTCTCCGGCGCTCTTCCACGCCGCCTCAATCCTCACCGGCGCTCTCTTCGCGATTCCATTTGAGTGGTTTCGGGCCACGCCCCACAAGCCATAAGCCGCGAGAAGATACGCCACTAACGCATCCGGGCTCGCCAGAGCACTGAGCGGGAAGGCCCCGAAGGGCAAGCAGAGTGCTCCATCTGGCTTTGCCAGCGGAACACGAAAAAGAGGCCCCTTTTCCGCTCGCATCAGCATTCGCCCCCTTTTCAGCGGGTGTGGTGTGGAGTATGCTGAGGGCTGGAGGCTGGAATGAAGTTGGTTTTAGGGGCTGACCACGCCGGGTTCGAGCTGAAGGAGTATGCGAAGAGGTTCTTGGAGGGGCTGGGCCACGCCGTCACCGACGTCGGAACTCACTCCGAAGGATCGGTTGATTATCCCGATTTCGCGCGGCTGGCTTGCGAGAAGGTGCTCGCCGGGGAGGCGGACCGGGCGATTCTGGTATGCGGCTCGGGCGTCGGCATGAGCATGGCGGCCAACCGCCACAAGGGAATCAGGGCCGTTCTCTGCACCGGCCTTTACATCGCCAAGTACTCGCGGCTGCACAACGACGCCAACGTCCTCTGTCTCCCGGGAAGGTTGATGGGCAAGGGGCTAACGGAGGAAGTGCTCAAAGTATGGCTGGAGACACCCTTCGAGGGTGGCCGCCACCGGCGCCGCGTTGACAAGATGGATTGTTGACTCGATGCTCTACGTGACAGTTGTCTTAATAGGGGGCAGAAATGCGCTTTGACGAGATATGGAAGAATGACCCGGAAGTGGCGGGCGCGCTGGCCGGAGAGATCCGCCGCCAGGACGACCACCTCGAAATGATCGCCAGCGAGAACTTCGTTTCCGAAGCCGTTCTCGAAGCCGCGGGCTCCGTCTTTACCAACAAGTACGCCGAAGGCTACCCGGCCAAAAGGTATTACGGCGGATGTTCCTACACCGACGTCGTGGAGAACCTTGCCATCGAAAGGGCAAAGGCCCTTTTCGGCGCGGAGCACGCCAACGTCCAGCCGCACTCCGGCTCCCAGGCAAACATGGCCGTCTATATGGCCTGCCTCCAGCCGGGCGACACGGTCTTCGGCATGGACCTCTCTCACGGCGGCCACCTCACCCACGGCCACGAGCTCTCCTTCTCCGGCAGGCTCTACAAGTTCGTCCACTACGGCGTTTCAAGAGAGACGGAGAGGTTGGACTACGACGCCCTTGAAGCCTTGGCGGTTGAACACAGGCCCAAGCTGGTGGTGGTCGGAGCCAGCGCTTACCCGAGGTTCTTCGATTTTCCGAGGCTCTGGGACATGGCACAGAAGCACGGCTTCCTGCTGATGGTGGACATGGCCCACGTCGCGGGCCTCGTCGCGGCGGGCGTCCATCCTTCTCCGGTTCCTTACGCCCATTTCGTCACTACGACGACGCACAAGACGCTGAGAGGGCCGAGGGCCGGTCTCGTCCTCTGCAAAAAGGAGTTCGCCAAGGATCTAGACAGGACGGTCTTCCCCGGCATTCAGGGCGGCCCGTTGGTCCATATAATGGCCGCGAAGGCGGTGGCATTGAAGGAGGCCTCCACTCCCGAGTTCAAGGCTTACGCCACCCAAGTCGTCGCGAACAGCAAAGCGCTTTGCGAGGCGCTCAAGGCGAAGGGCTGGCGAATCGTCTCCGGCGGGACGGACAACCACCTTTTCCTGATGGACGTTTTTTCCAGGGGCATTACCGGCAAACAGGCGCAGGCGGCGCTTGAAGACGCCGGGATTACGGTCAACAAGAACACGATCCCATTCGACACTCAGAAGCCTTTCGTGGCGAGCGGAATAAGGGTTGGCACCCCCGCGATCACGAGCAGGGGAATGAAGGAGCACCAGATGATCCAGATCGCCGGCTGGATTGACAGGGCGCTCAACAACTGGCAGGAGGCTTCGGTCCTGGCCGCGGTCCGCGCCGAAGTCGAGGCCCTCTGCCGAGAGTTTCCCCTCTACGCTCACTTGAGAAAGCAGATTCCGGAGGGGTTTTAAAAATGCTTCCGCTCCTATTGGCCGCGCCCGAAGGCCGTCCAGCTAGACTTCTGGGAAGCAGCCCGTCGTTTCTGACGATCCTCCAAAACCTCAGCTCGGTGGGCTGGCCGTGCATACTTCACGACGAAAAAGGCGGCGGCCCGCTGGCCGGCTTTCCATCGCTGCAAGTGGCCACGACCGCTCCGCCCGCGCCGGCGCTGCGCCAATCGTCGCTCGTACTTTTGGGAATCGGCTGTTCGCGGGAGTGGCGCGAGGCGGCGAGGCGTGACCTGGAAGGTTCGGGCGTTCCGTTCTGGGACGAGGCGGACCCCAAAGGATCGAGCCTGGCCTTTCCGAAGTGGCTCCACGGGAGAGGCCTCTCCGCGGCCTTTTGGACGGAGGCTGGCGTGGAACCATGGCAGGAGAAGCTCGCCGCCTCCTTTCTTGACGGAACCGAAACGATGCTGGATAGCTTTCTCGAACTGGCGCGCGAGCTCCACCCTCTTTTCGAAGGCATGGATGAAGAGACTTTTCGTGACAAAGTGGTCAGCCAAATGACCAAACCTGAGATCATGTCCCTTCTGATCAAAGGCCAGCGGGCGCAAGCCAAGACCGCCGTGCTCAAGATCGTTGGCTCTACGACCAGGACGCTTTGATTTCGCCGGAGGAGCGAATGGCAAAACCATCCAAAGAGCAGGTTCTGAATGCTCTTAGAGCGATAGAGGATCCCGATTTTCATAAGGACATAGTGGCGCTGGGCTTCGTGAAGGACGTGGACATCGGTGACGACACGGTCTCGGTGCGGCTCGTGCTGACCACCCCGGCGTGTCCAGTGAAGGAGATGTTCCGAAGCAGAGTGGAGGAGGAGATCAGAAAGCTTTGGCCGGGCGTGCGCGCCGTCGGCGTCGCGATGGAGGCGCAGGTCCAGAGGGCGCCACAGGCGCCATTGGTGGAAAACCTCCTCCCGCAAGCCAAAGTGATAATAGCAGTCGCCTCGGGAAAGGGCGGCGTCGGCAAATCAACCGTCGCCGCGAACCTCGCGGCCGCCCTGGCGCAGACGGGCGCGAAGACTGGCCTTCTCGACGCGGACATCTACGGCCCCTCGATGGGCGTCATGCTCGGGGTCAAGGAGCAGCCGAAGGTTGACGAGGCGAAAGAGAAGATGTACCCGATCGAAGCCCACGGCCTCAAGGTGATGTCGCTGGGCTTTCTTCTTGATCCAAGCACACCCGTAATCTGGCGCGGGCCGATGGTCATGAAGGCGCTGGAGCAGTTGTTGAAGGACGTGGAGTGGCCCGAGCTTGACTACATGGTAGTTGACCTGCCGCCGGGCACGGGCGACGCCCAGATAACGCTTACGCAGAAAGTTCCTCTTTCCGGGGCTGTGATCGTCACGACGCCGAACGAAGTGGCTCTGATAGACGCCAGGAAAGGGCTGGCGATGTTCCAGAAGGTGAACGTCCCGGTCCTCGGAATCGTCGAGAACATGTCCTACTTCGTCTGCCCGCACTGCGGCAAGGAGACCGACGTCTTCTCGCGCGGCGGAGGCGAGCGCACGGCCAAGGAGCTGGACGTTCCTTTCTTGGGAGGGATACCGCTTGACGCCTCGGTGCGCGCCACGGGAGACGGCGGAACGCCGGTGGTGCTCTCGGCGCCGGATTCAGCCGTGGCGGCGGCCTTCAGGGCGCTGGCCGAAAACGTGGCGCGACAGGCCTCGATACTGGCGGGAGCAAAACAAGATTGACCGAAAGGGTTGAAGTTCCGGGGGAAAGGGTTGGCCAAAAAGAAAGTCATTGACGAGGAGGCGGCGCAGCCAGCCGCCGACCGGCCCGTCGCGCTGGATGGCTTGTGCGGCCACGCGAGGCAGGTTGAGCTTTTAGGGCGCCTTCTTGAGAAGGGAATGCTCTCGCCGTCGCTCCTTTTCTCGGGCCCGGCTTCAGTGGGCAAGGCAAGTCTGGCTTTCAGGCTGGCGGCGGCGCTTCAATGCGCCTCCCCGTCACCGTGGGCCTGCGGCAAGTGTCCGGCCTGCGCGAAGGCGCGAAAGGGGATTCACCCGGACATAAGAATCATAACCTTGGAGGTCAACGAGGAGACTGGAAAAGAGCGCAAGGAAATTGTGGTCCGCCAAGCGCGGGAAGAGATAATAAGCCACCTCGACTTGCCTCCGTACGAAGGGCGCCACCTTGTCTTCATCATAGACCCGGCCAGCGCGATGAACGCCGAAACGCAGAACGCTCTTCTCAAATCGCTCGAAGAGCCGCCTCGCTACGCGAAGTTCATCCTCGTTGCTTCTAACGCGGCGAACCTGCTGCCAACGGTGCGTTCCAGGTGCCAGGAAGTCACATTCGGGCTTGTCCCGCGAAAAGCGCTCGAAGAGATTGCCGCATCGGCCGGGCTCAGGGACGACGATGCCGCGAGGGCCGTCTCGTCGTCCGCGGGCGCCCCCGGCCTGATTCTGTCCGGAGGCTGGAAGGATGCGGCGAAGCGGAGGGAGCGGCTGATGGCTCTTTTGGAGTTCGGCCTCCAGGCCGAGCGCTTCCCGGAGCTTTCGCCGATGATGGAAGAGATGGCCAAGGAGCCGCCGCGGGCGATGTTGGCCGAAGCGCTTCGAGTCACATCCGAAGCCAGAAGAGCCCTTTATGCCAAGAGCGGGGGCCAGGATTCAGCCGTGGCGAGGGCCGCAAGGGCGAGAGGGGAGGAATCCCTTGGCAGAGTAGCCGGCAGGCTCGCCGACGCGCCCGCCCACCTAGAGAGAAACGTGAACCCGCGCCTTCTTCTCGAAAGGCTTTTTATAGTGCCGTGAGGCGCCTTGTTCCGCGGCGAAAGCGAGCCGCCGCGCTCTCGGTTGCCGTTTGTGGCCGCGCTCTGATAATCTTCTCGGCTTAAGGAGGAGACGATGCCTCACGTAATCGTGCCCGAAGCTGAAGCGATCCTGGACAAGGAGTTCAAGGTCCTGGACAAGGGTTTTGTCAGGCTGGTTGACTACATGGGCTCGGACCAGAGGATCGTCGCGGCGGCGAGGGTTTCGTACGGGCAGGGCACCAAGACGATGCGCGAGGACCGGGGGCTGATCCAGTACCTGATGCGCCACGCCCACACCTCGCCCTTCGAGCAGGTCCAGATAACTTTCCACTGCAAGATGCCGATATTCGTGGCCAGGCAGTGGATACGCCACAGGACGGCCCGCCTGAACGAGATCTCCGGGCGATACTCGGTGGTCAAGGACGAGTTTTACGTTCCCGAGGCCGACTCGGTAAGGACTCAGAGCGCCGTCAACAAGCAGGGCCGCTCCGAGGAGGGACTCTCCGGCGAAGCCGCGAAGCGGGTGATCGCGAAGCTGGAAGAGGCGCAGCGGCGCGCCTACGACGAATACAAGGGGTTCCTGGATGAAGGCGTGGCGCGGGAGCTGGCGCGGATTGACCTTCCGTTGAGCCTTTACACCGAGTGGTACTGGCAGATTGACCTGCACAACCTTTTCCATTTCTTGAAGCTGAGGCTGGACGAGCACGCGCAGTACGAGATCAGGCAATACGCGAAGGTCATGGCCGAAATCGCCAAGGCCATTGCCCCTATGGCTTACGAGGCCTTCGAGATATACGTCTTGAAGAGCGCCGTTTTGGGAGAAGACGAGCTCTCGTGGCTCAGGGACCACCTCAAGGACCAGGAGGAGATTCCTCCACAGCTTCCAGGCAAGCTGGGCCTCAAGCCGCTCGAATAGGCAAACAAGCGCTCCGCCCTTGGCTGCAAACGCTGACAAATTAACGAGCGGGGGAATTTACCGTTTGGATAGTTCGAGAAGTACCTGTTTGGCGCACGCCTTGAGTGTGTCGAAGACGCCGATGCCTTTCAAGGCGACAGCCTCGTAATAGGGTTCGTCCTTGAATCTCAGCGCCTTCAGCATATCGTCAAGCGGCATAGCGGTGGGAAGGTCGCGCTTGTTGAGCTGGAGAACGTACGGGATGGACTTCAGGTCGAAGCCGTGCTCCTGCAAGTTGGCGACGAGGTTCTGGATTGACTCGACGTTCGCGTCGCCTCGCGCCTCCTGGGAGTCGGCGACGAACACCACCCCGTCAACGCCTTTCAAAATCAATTTTCTCGAAGCGTCGTAGAAGACCTGGCCTGGGACCGTGTATAGGTGGAACCTGGTCTTGAAGCCGCGCACCGTCCCGAGGTCGAGCGGCAGAAAGTCGAAAAACAGCGTGCGGTCGGTTTCGGTGGCCAGCGAAATGAGCTTGCCCTTCGCCGTGGGATTCGTCTTCTCGTAGATGTACTGTAGGTTGGTCGTCTTTCCGCAGAGGCCAGGGCCGTAATAAACTATTTTGCAGTTTATTTCCCGCGAAGAGTAGTTGATAAAGGACATCAGCGGCCTCTAGTCTTTGAAAAGAGCGTCAATATCTTCGTCGGTGATCTCGGCAAACGGCGACTCGAAGGCGGCCTTTCCGGAGGCCTTCTCGCGCTCCGTCTTTTCCAGGATCTGCTTGAAGACCCTGTTCAGGTCCTCCGAGCTTCTCTTGACCCTCAGCCTGACGAGCCCGAGCGACGAGCGCTCGTCGAAAATGACGACGAGTATGACCTTCCCGCCGACGATTGATATGTGGATGTTGTCCTTCTCGCCTTCATGGAATAGTACCGAAAACTCCCTCTCGCCGATGAGCTTGGCCAGGCCGTCGGTCGCCGCCACGTTGCCGGCCGTCAAGGAGGCGAGCGAAGTGGTGTCGAGGCTCTCAATGTCCCCGGTGGCCGCTATCTGCTGGCCGTTCTTGTCAACGAGGAAAACCACGTTGGCGTTGGCATCCACGCGGAGCTTGGAGATGATCTCCTTGATTTTCTGGAACTCTTCCTCATACAGAATGAGGTCGGACGCGCCCATGGCCATCCTCCAGTTCAGGCAGATATAACACGGATCGGCTTTGGTTGCAAGAGGAAGTCACTTGTAGTCCCTCCTGCCGGTGAGGGCTCTGGAGAGCGTTTGCGAGTCGCTGTACTGAAGGTCGCTTCCGACGGGGATCCCGAAACCTATTCTCGACACCTTCACCGTTGGCGAACCGATCATGGAGGCGATGTAGGAGGCGGTCGCCTCTCCTTCGGCGGTCGGCGGAGTAGCCAGAATCACTTCGCTCACCCCCTTCGCCTCCAGCCTCGCGGGCAGATCGTCGAGGCCGAGGTCCTGCGGACGCACGCCCCTGGCCGGCGAGAGGAGGCCTCCCAGGACGTGGTAAAGCCCCCTGAATTCGCCGGTGGCCTCGATGAGCGAAAGGTCCGAGGCGCTCTCAACGACGCAGAGGGAGCTTCTGTCGCGCCGCTCGTCCTGGCACAAGGCGCACGGCTGGCCGGCTTCGCGGAAGGAGCGGCACTCCGGGCACCTCTCAATCAGCCGCGGGACGGCCTGGAGAGATTGGGCGAGAGACTCGAATGCCTCGGGGCCTCTCGCCAGAAGGCCATAGAGTATCCTTTGCGCCGACTTGTGGCCTATGCCCTGAAGCTTTTTCAGCTCCTCGATGCATTGGACCAGCGGCGCAGGCAGCGATTTCGTCCCGGCTTCCACCATATAGTTTGTTTCCTCCCTTGACCCTCAGCCCAGGCTGGTTTGTGAGGAACGTCACATTCCAGGCAGGCCCATGCCCCCGGCCAGGCCGCCAAGCTTCTGCTGCAGCGCCTCGTCAACTTTGGCGGAGGCGCCGTTCACCGCGGCCACTATCAGATCTTCGACCATCTCTTTTTCGGAAGGAGCGAGCAGCGTCTGGTCAACCGTCACTCTCAACAGGAGCTTGTGGCCGTTCATCCTGGCCGTCACCATTCCGCCGCCCGAGGACTCTTCCACTTCCAGGGAGGACATCTCCTGTTGCACCTGCTCCTGCATCTTCTGGGCCTGCTTGAGAAGCTTATTCAGGTTCGTCATGGCTCTCCTCCGTTGTCTCGGCCTCGGCCTTTATCTGAGTGACTTTGACCACCTGGCCTCCCAGGAATTTCATCACGTTGCGGACCGCCTCGTCCTGTTGCGGCTTCTTTGCCGGGGGCGGCTCGGCCTCTGACGCCGGGCCGGCTTGATCTCCGCCGTTTCTGGGACTCTCGACCGCCACCACCCCAGGGTAGCCTGCCTCTCTGGCCAGTTCCTGAAGCTCGGCCAGGTGGTCAGGTCCGGAGAGAAAATCAATTCCGGCTTTTGACCCGCCTTGCGAGCAGGCGATGTGCAGGACTCCCTCCGGGTCGAGAGAAATCACGGCGCTTTCAAGGATGGCCCTCGCCGGAAAGAGCCTGTCGCAAGCCGCCTCGCGGAACTTATCCGCGCGCTCGTCCTGCTGTTCATAGGATACCGCCTCCGCCTCGTCCATTCTCTTGAATGGAATGATGCCCGTGAATCTAAGGGAATCTTCGCGGCTAGAATCCGAGACAGGCTCGTCAGCAGGAGGCTCATTGCCCGAAGGCGCCTCCGGTTCACGGAAGGGCTCGGGCCGCT
>DAHXMK010000394.1 GCA_027365515.1 Candidatus Aminicenantota bacterium | reverse complement strand
TTGGACAGGTACATCGCTTGCGAAACCATAGGGCCCGCGCTCATAGCGCTCGTCGTCTTCTCCTTTCTTTTCCTTATCAACCTGCTCTTCCAACTGGCCAACCTGGTCATTCAGGAGGGGCTCGGCGTCAGCGCGGCTTTGCTGATGTTTGTTTACAGCCTGCCGCTGCTTCTTTCGTACACCATCCCCGTAGGCTTTCTAGCCGGGACGATAATCGCCTTCGGCCGCTTCTCGGCCGACAGCGAGATCGTCGCCATGCGCGCCTCTGGAATAAGAGTGAGGGACCTGCTGAGGGCGCCTTTGGCGCTTGGGCTGCTGCTCTCCGGCGCCCTCGTGGTTTCAAACCTCTGGCTGATTCCGGAGGCGAGGTCGGGGCAGGAGCGCCTTCAGGAACAGGCTTCCAAGCTCACCAACCTGATGAAGCTAATCAAGCCCGGCGTTTTTTATGACAGGATCCCGGGCGTGCTTTTCTACTGCGACGGCGTTGACGAAGCGCTGCAGCGATACAAGAAAGTGATAATCTTTCAGAAGCCGTCCTCGGAAAAGGAGATGATAACCGTATCGGAATGGGGCAAGCTCGTCGAAGGCGACGGCCATGGGGCGTTGCAGTTCCTGCTTGGCCGAGGCCAGACGAGCGTCTTCGACAGGGCGCGGCCGGAAAAGGTTCAGGTCTCCAGCTTCAGCGAGCAGACGCTGACCGTCGTGCCGGTGAAGACGGCGGCGGCCGCCACCCAGCGGGACCTCGGCTCTATGGCGTTCTCCGAACTTCTCCAGAGGTGGAAGCAGAGCGGCTCGACGATCGCTGAAGCGAAGGAGTCCCTGAGTTTCCGCTACGAGGCCAACAGGCGCTTCGCGGCCGCCGTCATCGTCCTGCTCTTCGCCGTCATCGGAGTGCCGCTGGGCCTCACGAACGCAAGGGGCGGGCGGGGCGCGGGCTTCAGCCTTTCGTTGGCGGTCGTTCTCTTCTACTGGATCCTCTATTCGTCGCTGGGGGACTTGGCCGTGAATGGGCGGGTCTCTCCGGAGGCGGCGGCGTGGCTGCCCGACTTGGCCGTATTGGCGGCGGGCCTCTATTTTCTGAAGCGCCGTGGCGACAAGCCGGCCGAGAGAACGGCGGGCGCGTGGCGCGAGTGGCTGCCGGGCCTTTTTGCGAGAACATCAAAGAAACGCCAGCGTGCCGGCGGCGACCCGTTGCCCGCGCGCCGCGACGGCTGGCTCAGCATCGTGGACAAATATCTCCTGAAGCACATCGCCCGCTACTTCTTCATCATTGCCGGCTCGATCCTCGTGCTCGATTGGGTCATAGAGCTGAGGGGGCTCTCCGAGTTTCTGACCAATGGCGAGCGCTGGTCGCTCTTCATGAAATACATCGCTTCGCAGTCGGTCGGGATATTCATGCTTCTATTGCCGTTGAGCCTGCTGATGACCGTGCTAATAGTGCTCGGCATCCTGGAGAAGGGCAACGAGGTGACGGCGATGAAAGCCTCCGGCATTTCACTCTACAGGATCAGCCTTGCCGTGCTGATCGTCGGACTGGCCGTCGGGCTGCTGGGGTGGATGGCAGGGGAGGGGATAGCGCCCGCCGCCAACAGGGAAGCTCAGAGGGACAAGGAGGCCTTGAAGAACTTCGTATCGAAGTTCCTCCAAGTTTCATACGATGTCTGGCTCTTCGCTCCAAACCGCGGGGTTCTGTACCACTACGACCACTATGACGCGAAGCGTGGGCTGTTCGAGGGATTCTCCTCGTACGCGCTCGACCCTTCTGGTGACGCCCTGGCCGAACGCTTCTTCGCCAGCCAGGCGAGCTTCATCGGAAACAGCAAGCTGGCTTTCAAGGACGGCTGGCTCTGGAAGCCTGCCGGCGGAAAGGGGAGCGGCTTCAAGATGATGGCTTCAGGCGAGCTTGCCGCTCCCGCCGATAAAAACTACTTCGTCATCCCGCAGTTTCTTGAAGGACAGACGCTCTCCTCCAGCGAGCTGGCCAAGCTCATCGAGAACCTGCGCCAGAAGGGCCTGCCAACTGAGAGGCAGAGAATGGACTACTACAGAAAATTCGCGGACGGCGCGACGCCGCTCGCGCTTCTCCTTGCCGGGCTCCCTTTCGCATTCAGCGTCGGGCGAAAAGGTTCGCTCTACGGCGTGGCCATAGCGCTGGCGCTGGCCGTCGCCTTCTACGTCCTTTCGGCGGTTTTCACGGCGATAGGGGAGATGGAATGGCTTGCGCCGCCACTGGCCGCGTGGGCGCCCGCTGTCATCTTCGGCCTTGGAGGGGGTTACTGGATATTGAACCTGCGCAGCTAACGGCTCTCGGTTACTTCTTGCCCGCCTTGAGCTTCCCCAGCATCTTGTTCACCGGGTTGTCCCTGTTCAGAAAGCCGATCGGCGGTTTTTTCCTTATTCCGATCGACTGATAGTATTTGTAAAGGATGTCGCGCGTCGGGGTGTGGCGCTTAAGGCCGCGCTGGATCATTTGTACGGCGTGATACCTGTCGTTCATTGCCATGTAAACCTTGGCCAGGTTCATGTAGCAAAGCGGCTCGTCGGCGTCCTGCGAGACCGCCTTCTTGCAGATCTCCAGTCCCTGAAAAAGCTGGTTGTCGCGGACGGCCTTGAGCATGCCCAGGAACGAAGAGACGACGGGATTTAGACCCTGAGCGGCATTCGACAAAGCGTTGAAATGCTTCGCCGCTTCATCCAGCCTTCCGGATTCAACCAATTCGATGCCGTGCTTGATTTGAGCGCTGTTTTGGACGATGGTCAGGTCCGTCATTATTGTCCATTGCCTCCAAGGAAGACAATTTTATCACCAAGAGTTATACTAGGCAAGGTGACGAGCCTTGGCGGCGTTTGAGCCGCGAAAATTGAGTGGAGATGGCCATGGGTCTGAAAGAACAGTTGCAGGTCATTCGAGAGAAGCAGGGCAACACCAAGCAGGGGCTCGAAGAGGGCGTCAAGGCCATTGCCGCGGCGATTGCCCGCGCGCTGGGCGTGAAGCAGGACGAGGTGGCGCTTCTTGTCCTGACCATGTCTGGCAACACGCTGAGGTTCGTCTGGCCGGAGCCTCTTTACGTGGGGAACGCGGTCCTGCCGGCCACGCACAAGAACGCCGTGGCCTCGGCCGTTCTTCAGGCGCGGAAGGGGAAAGTGGACAACAAGATGGCGGAGAGCCGCCACCTTAAGTTTTTCGAGAACGTCAAGGGGCTGGAAACGAGCGGAGTGCCGATCCAAAAAATGTTGGCGCTCCCGCTCCTGGTCGGGGAAAATCCCGTTGGCGTCGTCGAAGTCTCAAGGAAGGGCAGAACGCCCGAGGACGCGGGGGCCAACTTCACCCCGGACGACGCCCAGAAGCTTCTGGCGCTCGCCAAGGAGTTGGCGCCAGGACTGGCCGCTCTGGTCCCGGATCGGTTCATTTAGCTCTGGTTTTTTGATGAGCCCGGGAGAGCCTTCTTCCCAAGAGGCGCGCACAACACCTCTGAGTTTCTGGATCTCCGAGCGGCCGGTCTCGGTGGATGTCGTGGGCGCCTCCATGGTCCCGTTTCTCAGCGAGGGCGACAAAGTCATAGTAAGCCGTGCCCGCAGGCGGGACTTCGCCGCTGGCGATCTCGTAGTCTTCATGCGGGGGAATGAACTTGTCGTTCACAGGATCGTCGCCTTGCGCGCAGGCCGTTTTCTCGAAATGGGCGACGCGCAGGAAAGGGGCAACTGGCACTCATGGCCGGAAGACTTCGGCCGAGTTCTCGCCGCGAGAAGGGGAACGGGCGCCGAGATTGACCTGGAAGCGCCAGGGTTTCGCCGCGCGGCATCACGGCGGGCGCGAAGGATGCGGCTGCGCCACCTATGCTCGCTTCTTTCAAGCGCCATGCCTGGAGAATTGGCGCGGAGAATCATTCGAAAGCTGGCGCGCCCGCTCTTGAGGCCGCCCTCGCCCCTGCCAGGGTTTGATGCCGAAGGAGAGGCTGGCCGTATTCATTGACATTTCATGCAGGCGCATACTCCGTGTTTAGGAGGAGCCTCATGGAGGACTTGACCCAGTATCTTGAGCCGTCGTTCGGCATAGACAGTGGAGCGCCCGAGATCATCAGCCTTTCCAGCAAGCTGACGGCCGGCTGCTCGAAGGACAGCGAGGCCGCGGCCAGGCTTTTCAGCTTCACAAGGGACTCCTTCCGTTACAACCCTTTTGCTCCATTCTCGAAGATAGAGGATTTCCTGGGCACGGCGCTTCTGAAGCGCGGACACGGCTTCTGCACGCAAAAGTCGGCCCTCCTCATCTCGCTTTGCAGGGCGGCGGGAATTCCCGCCCGCTTCAGGTTCGCCGACCTCGTCAACCATAACCTTCCCGGCCGGCTCGGCCAGGTGCTTGGCACCAACAAAATGATCTACCACACTTACGCGGAGATGTTCATCGGGGGCCGGTGGTTGAAAGCCACACCCTCGTTCGAGAAGGGGCTCTGCGAAAAGATGGGCTGGCGGCTTTGCCACTTTGACGGAAGCGGCGACGCTATTCTCTCCCCGACCGATTTGGAGGGCCGCCCCCACATTGAATATGTCCTTGACAGGGGCACGGCACCTTCGCTTCCGCTGGATGACATGCTGGCGACGTGGTTAAAGGAATACGGCGCGAATGCTTTCGTGCGGTGGGAAGAGGCGGCGGGAGATAACACGGGAAGCTGGCCATCCCCCGAGTGCGCTCAGCGCCGGTAAAATAAGGAGCCTATCTTGGTGGCGCCTTCGCTAGTCCGGCGATAGCGGCGGCGGCGCGGCCGAGAGCCCCTTTGGGAAACGGCCGCTCCTGAAGCGGCCGCAAGTTCTCGTTCAGGATGGAACTCAAATCCTGGGGCTTGCGGCAGACCGTCACCCATCCCCGTTTCTCCATGAATGCGATGTTCGCCCGCTCCTGGCCGGGCAGGCCCGGCATCGCCACCACGGCACGGCCGGAGGCGAGCGCCTCGGTCAGGCTCAAGGCCCCTCCTTTGGTCACTATCACTTCGGCGGCGGCCATCAGTGATGGAAGGTCTCTCCTGTACCCCAGCACCCTGAGCCTCCCGGGCTCGGCCTGCGCCAGCGGCTTCATCCTTTGGCGCAGCTTCTCGTTCTTTCCGCAGACGGCCACCACGCTCCAGCCATCGGCACGAAGAGCCGCGTGGACCGACTCCTCCATCGGCCCGTTTCCGAGCCCTCCCCCCATTATCAATGCCACCGGGGCTTTGAGCGGCAGCCCCAGCGCGGACCGCGCCGCCTCGCCTGACCGTTCCTCCTCGAAGGCTGGGTCTATCGGCAGGCCCGTGACGGTGATCCGCTCCTCCGAAATTCCCTTTTCCGCCAGCATGTTCTTCAACTCTTCGTGCGCCACAAGGAAGAGGTCCACTTCCCGGCGCGCCCAAAGCGGATAAATGTCAAAGTCGGTGATGACGGCGGCGAGCCTCAAAGGCCTCTTGTTGAATTTCTTCCAGTCGGCGGCGATTTCCATCGCGTTGTACTGCGTAGCCACGACGACGTCGCTTGAGGCAAATCCCCGGCTCTCGAACCTGCGGGCCTCCCGCCGCCTTTGGAAAAAGTATCCGAGCGTCTCGCCGCTTGAAAAGAAGGGCGAGGCGTACATCCAGTCCCAGACCCACTGGAGATGGAGGGCGAGAAGAAGATAGCCGTGGCGGAAAAGCCAGTCGTAATCGCGAGTGACCCACTCTTCCAGCGCGCTGTGGCCGCACTCGACGTCAAGCCGCGCCAGCTCATTGGCCAGCAGTTCGGCGGCGCGCTTGTGGCCGGTTCCTAAAGAGTAGGAGAGGAGAGCGGCCTTAGCCGTCATCTAGATCGTGCGCGCTGAAATGCCGTTTCGAGCGGCAGTTTCTCCACGGCCCATTCGGCCAGAACCGCGCAGAATGCCGCGAAGATAAGCCCGCCGAAAACGTCGAGCACCCAGTGGAAGCCGAGATAGAGCGTCGAGAAGAGGACGAGCCAGGCGAGCGCCGTCATGGTCCGCCGCAGCCGCTTGTTGCGGCTTCTCGCCACTATCATCGCGATTGAAAAGGCCAGCGAGGTGTGGAAAGAGGGGAAGCAGTTGTTCAATCCCGACAACGGCCTCAGCCCTTCGATCAGGAAAGGCGAAATCTGGTTCATCAGAAGCTGGACTTCCCCGTCGCCGGCCGACCACCTCTCCGAGACTGGCACCAGGATGTAGAAGGGGATTATCAGCAGGTAGTTGAGAATGGCCGTCCAGAAAAGCTTTCTCGTCACCTCGAACTCGCCTTCGCGGTAGGTGACGAGAATGGCGACTACGCCTATCACTGGAAAGACATAGAGATAGACCGCCGACAAGGCGTAGGTAAGCCAGGGCGCGTTGACCATCTGGAAGAGAGCCGTGGCCGGCCCTTCGAGCCTTAGAAAGTACGGCGTGAAGTCCCATCTGAGGTACGAGGTGATCTGCGCGTCGTACTTCGTTTCGAGGATGTCCATCAAGATGACGACGGCTATGGTGGCTACGTAGAAGAGCCACAGCCAGTCCATCGAGTGGCGCTTCACGATTTTGACCACGAGCTTGGGAATGGATTCGCCGGGGAGGCACCATGCGGCCAGGCCCCAAAAGGCCGTCACCGTGAAGACGAGGCCGAGCAACAAGATCATGTCCTGCCTGTCAAAAATCATGACGCTCCCCGATACCAACCGGGTAGATTATAACACCCCAAGCCTTTGATTTTCAACCGGTTTTCAGAGCGTTGAACGCCTTGATGCCTTCGACCAGTATCCGGGCGGACCTCTCCAGCTTGGGCACTTCGAGGACGTAGGCCATGCGGACTTCGTTCCTGCCTAGCCCGGGGGTGGCGTAGAAGCCGTCGGCGGGGGCGACCATGACCGTCTCTCCGTTGACATGGAAGTCGGTCAGCATCCACTGGGCGAAGTCGTTCGCGTCGTCAATGGGCAGCCTCGCGATCATGTAGAAAGCTCCCATGGGCTTCTTCAAGAGGACGCCGGGATGGCCGTGCAGCCCATCGTAAAGCGTGTCGCGCCTGCGCCTGTACTTCTCGCGGACCGGCTCGAAGTAATCCGGGGACATCCCGTAGGCGGCTATCGCCCCGAGCTGTTCAATCGTCGGCGGACAGAGCCTCGCCTGGGCGAACTTGAGCGCGCAGGCCATCAGCTCCTTGTTGCGGCTGATGAGCGCACCCACCCTCGCGCCGCAGGCGGAGAAGCGCTTGGAGATCGAATCAACTACGACGACCCTCTCCTCGACCCCTTTCAATTCCAGTAGGCTCTTGGGACGGCTTCCCTCGTAAACGAATTCCCTGTAGACCTCGTCGCCGATGAGCAGCAGGTCGTGCTTCACGGCGAGTTCCGCCAACTCGTCAAGCTCCTCCGGCGTGAATATGACGCCGGTCGGGTTGTTGGGCGAGCAGGCGAGAATCGCTTTCGTCCTCGGCGTTATCGCCTTTTCAAATGCCTCTATCGGCGGCATGGCGAAGCCGTTTTCGGCCCGCGTGGTCACGGGGACCACTTTGAGCCCCACCATCGCCGCGAAGCCGTTGTAATTGGTGTAGAACGGTTCCGGGATGATCACCTCGTCGCCCGGGTCGCCCGCTATGCAAAAAGCGCACTGAATCGCCTCGCTGCCGCCGAGGGTTATCTGGACGTCGCCGGGGCCGATGGAGATGGCGTACCTGGAGAAGTACCCCGCGATCGCCTTCTTCAGCTCCGGGAGGCCGTCCGACGGCCCGTAGGCCAGCACTTTGTCGGAGAACCCCTTGACGGCGTCCATGTAGGCCTTGGGCGTCTCGATGTCCGGCTGGCCTATGTTCAGGTGGTGTATCTTTATCCCTCGCTCGCGGGCGGAGATCATGAATGGGGCTAGCCGGCGGATCGGAGAAGCCTGGACGGTGACGGC
>DAHXMK010000392.1 GCA_027365515.1 Candidatus Aminicenantota bacterium | reverse complement strand
GGCAAGGCGGTCGAGCAGGTTGGCACCGTCTCCGCCAACAACGACGAGACCGTCGGCGCCTTGATCGCCGAGGCGATGGACAAGGTCGGCAAGGACGGCGTGATCACGGTCGAGGAGGCGAAGACCATGGAGACGACGCTTGAAGTGGTCGAAGGAATGCAGTTCGACCGCGGCTACCTCTCCCCCTACTTCGTGACCGATGCCGAGAGAATGGAAGTGGCGCTCGAAAACTGCCTCATCCTGGCCCACGAGAAGAAAATTTCCTCGATGAAAGACCTCCTTCCCCTGCTCGAACAGGTGGCCAAGAGCGGCTCGCCGCTTTTGATCATCGCCGAGGATGTGGAAGGCGAGGCGCTCGCGACGCTCGTCGTCAACAAGCTCAGGGGCACCCTGCACGTCTGCGCCGTCAAGGCTCCGGGCTTCGGCGACAGGCGGAAGAGGATGCTTGAGGACATCGCTATCCTGACCGGCGGCAAGTGCATCACCGAGGATCTCGGCCTCAAGCTCGAAAACCTGACCATCACCGACCTCGGCCGCGCGAAGAAGATCGTCATTGACAAGGACAACACCACCATCGTCGAGGGCAACGGCAAGGTCGAGGAGATCGAGGGCCGCGTGAAGCAGATCAGGCGCGAGATCGAGGAGACCACCTCGGACTACGACCGCGAGAAGCTCCAGGAGCGCCTCGCCAAGCTGGTCGGCGGTGTCGCCGTCATCAAGGTCGGCGCGGCCACCGAAGCCGAGCTGAAGGAAAAGAAGGCGCGCGTCGAGGACGCGGTCCACGCCACGAAAGCGGCCGTCGAAGAGGGCGTCATCCCGGGCGGCGGCGTCGCTTATATCCGCGCCATCCCGGCCCTTGAGAAGCTCGAAGGCTCGGACGACTTCCTCGCCGGCGTCAAGATCGTGAAGAAGGCGCTTGAAGAACCGTGCCGCCAGATTGCCAACAACGCCGGAATCGAAGGCTCGGTCGTAGTCGAGCGCGTCAAGACCGAAAAGGGCGCTCACGGGTTCAGCCCCAATTCAGTAAGAGAAGAGGCATTCAGAATGGGGATGAAAGTAGCAGGTTGGAATTGGCTGTGCCGCGATTTGCTCCCACCATTGCCACCCTAAAGCAGCATCGCGGGGATGAGAGGGGTGGATGCGATGCGCGGCTGTCCTCCCGCCATATCCGCGGGCACTTTCGGCGGCACGCGTGGTCTCCAAAAATAAAAGGAGCGGCCCGAAGGCCGCCCCGTGGAAAGATGCTTGCTTTTCGTTCGCGCTTAATAGTCCATGCCGCCACCGCCCATGGGGGGCATCGCGGGCTGCTTCTCTTCGGGCAGTTCGTAGATCATCGCTTCGGTGGTCAGGAGCGTGGCCGCGGCTGAGGCGGCGTTCTGGAGCGCCGTCCTCGAAACCTTGGCGGGGTCGAGAATGCCGGCCTTGAAGAGATCCTCGTACTTCTCTATCTTGGCGTTGAACCCGTGAGCGCCCTTTTCGGTCTTGACGCGCTCGACTACGACCGAGCCTTCGATTCCGGCGTTGTTGGCAATCTGGCGGCACGGTTCTTCAAGCGCCTTCTTCAC
>DAHXMK010000384.1 GCA_027365515.1 Candidatus Aminicenantota bacterium | reverse complement strand
AGGGCGACGTTTACATGGTCTCCTTCAAGGTTCCGGGAAAGATCCTCGCCGTCAACGTCACCGACAACCAACCCGTCAAGGCCGGCGACGTCATCGCGGAGCTTGACCCTCACGATTACGACTTGACGATCACCTCGGCGGAGGCCAAGCTGGCCGAGGCGGTTTCGGGCCTAGCCACGGACCACGCGATGATAGCCCAGTACCAGGCGCAGGTGGCGGCCGCGCAGAGCCAGTTGGACCTCGCCAAAACGGAGCTTGAAAGGGTTTCGGCGCTCTACAAGCGCGAGTCGCTGCCGAAGCAGAGCTACGACAACGCGGTCGCGAGGGAGCAGGTCGCCGGCGCGCAGCTCGAAGCCGCGAAGAAAGTAGTGGCGGCGGCGCAGGCGAAGCTGGTCGTCTCGCAGGCGAAGGTTGACGGGGCGAATGCTAGCCTCGAAAGCGCGAAGCTCCAGCGTACCTATTGCACCGTGGTGGCCCCAGTCGCCGGATACGTCAGCAAGAAGTCGGCCGAGGAGGGCCAGGTTGTCGCCGCCGGACAGCCCTTGTGCGCCGTCGTTCCGCTGGGCCTCAAGGACATTTGGGTCGAAGCCAACTACAAGGAGACGCAGCTTCAGAGGGTGAGGCCCGGACAGAAGGTCAAGATATGGGCCGACATTGACAAGAGCAAGGTTTACACCGGCACGGTGGAGAGCCTTTCCGCCGGCACCGGCGCGGCCTTCGCTCTTCTTCCGCCCGAGAACGCGACCGGCAACTGGGTCAAGATCGTCCAGCGGCTTCCGGTGAGGATCAAGATCAATCCCGAGAGCGACCCTCGCCACGAGCTGCGGCTCGGCCTGACCGTCACTTGCGAGATAGACACCAGCGGCCTTGGCGGCTGAGGGGCGCGGGAGGATGGTCCATGGGTAACCCAACCACCATCGTGATCACCATCTCCAGGCAGTTCATGAGCGGCGGTTCCGCCATCGGGCGGAAGGTGGCCGAGGAGCTAGGCTTCCGGTACGCCGACAGGGATATCCTCGAAAAGGCGGCGGGGCTTCTCGGCGAGGAGCCGGACCGCCTGGCGCAGGACGAGGAGCGGGGCGCGACGGCGTGGGAGCGGTTCCTTCTCTCGATCCCGCTGGGGGCCGTTGCGCCGGTCTATCCGACCGTCCCTTCTCCGGCGGGCTACCGCCAGGAGCTTTTCGACGCCGAGGCGCGGATCATCCGCGAAATCGCCAAGCGCCACGACGCGGTAGTGATGGGGCGCGCCGGAACGTACCTGCTCAAAGGCCACCCTGGTCTGATAAGCGTTTTCGTCCACGCCCCGAAGGCGTTCAGGGTCGGAGCGGCGATGGAGAAGCTCGGCCTGGAAGATGAGAAGGCGGCGCGGGAACTTGTCGAGCGGACCGACAGGGACAGGGAGCTTTTCGTCAAGAGGGCCGCCGGCGCGGAATGGTCCGACCTCCGCAACTACCACCTGACGCTGGACTCATCCCGCTGCGGAGTTGACTGCGGCGCCGGAATGATCATAGGGCTCGCGAGGTCGCTGCGCGAATCTTCAGGGGCCAAAGGCTGACGGCGATGATCCCAACCATCCGCGGGCCGAACCACAAGTGGCTGATCGCCTTCACGACGGTCCTTGGAACCTTTATCGAGGTTCTCGACACGTCGGTCGCCAACGTCGCGATGCCGCACATAAAGGGAACCTACGCCGTCGGCACCGACGAGGTGACGTGGGTCATCACCTCGTACCTGGTCGCCAACGCCATCATCCTCCCGATGGCGGGCTGGCTCGGCTCCTACTTCAGCCGCAAGCGCGTCTACATCACCTGCCTGGCGCTTTTCACAATCGCCTCTTACGGCTCCGGCACCGCGCCCACGCTGTGGTTTCTTATCCTGATGCGGGTGGTGCAGGGGCTGGCGGGCGGCGCGATGGTCCCGATGTCGCAGGCCATACTGCTTGAAGCCTTCCCAAAAGAGGAACACGGAAAAGCAACGGCCGTCTTCGGCATCGGCGCCGTCGTCGCGCCGGTGCTCGGCCCGCTCGTAGGCGGATGGATCACGGATAACTGGTCATGGCCGTGGATCTTCTATATCAACATACCAGTCGGCATCTTAGCGATTTTCCTCGCGTTCCTTTTCATCGAGGATCCGCCCTACTTGAAGAGGCCGGAGGGCAAGGTTGACTACGCAAGCTTTCTCTTTATCGCGGTTGGGCTCGGCAGCCTCGAAATCATGCTCAACCGCGGCGAGCGCTTCGACTGGTTCGCCTCCAACTTCATTAAGCTCTCAGCCTTCCTGGCCGCGCTCGGCCTGGCTCTCTTCATCTGGCGCTCGTTGACCGCGGAGCACCCGCTGGTTGACCTATCCATCTTCAAGGAAAGACAGTTTTC
>DAHXMK010000381.1 GCA_027365515.1 Candidatus Aminicenantota bacterium | reverse complement strand
GCAAGATTATCGCTTCGGTGACGGCCAGTCCGGCTTCGCGGGCTTGGTTCAGAAAAGCCTCCGGATTCCCGATGCCTGCAAGAGCCACGACCTTGCGCCCGCGCCAGGAGGCAAGGCTTCCCGAGCCCGAAGGAAGAAGTTCTTCCCACTTATAGCTTGCTTCAATGGCCGGCCTGCCGCCCCACGCTCTGCGGAAGTCGGCGGGAAGGTCGTCGTAACTTCCGCGCGTGACGACCAAAAGCTTTGCGCGACCGCAGGCGCCAAGAGGCTCGCGCAGGCGTCCCACGGGCGGCGCCATCAAGTCGTTGGGCCTCGATGCGTCAACCAAGAGGATGTCGGCGTCCCGCTTCACCCGCAGGTGCTGAAAGGCGTCGTCGAGAAGAAAGACGCCGGGCGGAGGCATTACAAGGGCCGCGGCCTCCGTGCGCCTCTCGCCGACGGCCACGGGAAGCTCAGGCAAGGCGCGCTTGTAGAGAAGAGCTTCCTCGCCGACGCGCTCCTCGCTGTCATCGCCGCTTACAAGGCGCGCGCCGCTCGTTTTTCTTCCATACCCGCGAAGAAGGACCGCCGGTTTCGCGCCGAGCGCCGTCAGCCTTTGGGCGAGGAAGATCGTGAATGGAGTCTTGCCGGTTCCCCCGAAGGTCAGGTTCCCGACGGCCAGCGTTGGAGCGGGCAAAGAGTCGGAGCGCAAAATCTCTTTCTTGTGGAGAAACGCGCGCAGTGAGGCGAGGCCGAGGAAGGCTATCCCAGCCGGCCACAAGAACCAAGTCCACCAAGGCGATTTCCGCCTCGCGATGTCGGCGGCTTTCGTCTCCACGCGCTCCCTCCAGCGAAATCATACTACACCGGCGGCCGTTCCCGCGACGGCTGCCGCGAGTAACGCCAAGAAGTGGCGCGATTAATTTAGAGCCTATCCTAAAATAGGGCCTGGTCGCGCGCGCGGCGCCGGGCGAGCAGAGCAAGGCGGCCGACCGACGGAAGGCTGGGCGCCTTTCTAGGGAGGCCAACACGGCTATGCGAAGCCCGCCGTCCGCGCCCAAAGGGACGGGGCCATCCGCGCGCCTGACTTTGTCAGCTCGCTCGTCCGATGCACCACATCGCCCATCGCTCGCTTCCTCGCCATGCATCGCGGCTGGCCTCCGTCGCGGCCACGTCCTAGTTCTAGGATAGGCTCTTAGTGCGGGGCGTAATGACTTGCTGGGAAAGCGCAATGCGGCGGGGCGCCGGCGTGACGCGCCCGGCTCGTTTTCACCTGATGTCGCGCCTGACCTCGACGACGCCGGCGAGCTTCGAGAACTGCCTGAGAATCTGGCTTAGGTGGGATTTGTCCCTCACGGCGAGGATTAGCTTTATCCGTCCTTCTCCTCCTCCGGTAAGGACGCCTTCTATGTGCCTGATTCCGGCTTTGCTGTCCGAAACGATTTTGGTGACCGAGGCGACCATTCCGGGGCGGTCCTCGGTGTGGAGAGTCACCGGCACGTCGTGGAGCGTGGGAGCCGCCTGCGATGGAAGCTCCCACGCCACTTCAAGGATACGGTCCGGGTTGTAGGCGAGGCGCTGGAGGTTCTTGCAGTTTGCCCGGTGGACGACGAGCCCCTTGCCGCGGCTGATGAAGCCCACTATCTCGTCGCCGCGTATCGGCTTGCAGCACTTGGCCAGCGTAGTGAGGAGGTCGCTCGCGCCCCTTACCACTATCGGAGCGCCCTTTGAGGGCTCCATTCGGGGTTCTGTAATCGAGGACTGGACCGTTTCGGAACCGGGGACGAGGCGCCGGGCTATCGTCCTGGCGGCGATCTTGCCATAGCCGATCTCGGCATAGAGAACGTCAAGGTCGGCAAGCGCGAGCTTCTTGAGTACCTCGGCGAGGAGCCCCGATTCCTGCGCCTCCTTGAGATGAACCTTAAGGCGCCTGCATTCGCGGTCAAGCGACGCCTTGCCGATTTCTATCGCCCGCTCCTTCTCCTGCTGGTTTAACCAACTCTTGATCTTGTTTATCGCCCGGCTCGTCACGACCGAATCGAGCCAGTCGCGCGACGGCTTTCCGTTGGGGCTGGTGACGATCTCGACCCTGTCGCCGCTGTTCAGTTGCGTCTTCAACGGGACGAGCTTGCCGTTTATCTTCGCGCCGGTGCATCTGTTGCCGATCTGAGTGTGCACGGCGTAAGCGAAATCAATCGGGGTCGCACCGCGCGGGAACGACATCACGGCGCCCTTGGGGGTGAAGACGTAAACCTCCTTGGGGAATAGGTCGAGGCGGAGGTTTTGCACGAACTCGGCGGAACTCTGGCTTCCCTGCCTGATCTCGTCCAACTGCTTGAGCCAGGCGTTGGTCGCCTCCTCGTCCTCCTTGGTGAGGCGCCCCTCCTTGTACTTCCAGTGGGCCGCGATGCCGTTCTCGGCCTCGGCGTGCATCTGCCATGTGCGGATCTGTATTTCGAAGGGCTGTCCGTTCGCGCCTACGACGGAAGTGTGGAGCGAGCGGTAGTGGTTATCCTTGGGGATGGCGATGAAATCCTTGAAGCGGCCTGGAATGGGCTTCCAGAGCGTGTGGATGCCTCCGAGAACCGCGTAACAATCCCGCACGTCGCCCACCAGAATCCTGAAGGCCATGTAGTCGTAAACCTGCTCTACCGCTATTGCCTGGCGTTTCAGCTTCTGGAAGATGCTGTATAGATGTTTGGTCCTTCCTTTGACCTCCCCCTTTACCTGAAGGTCGCTCAATATCTTTTCGAGAGTGACTCTGGTCTCTTCGAGGAAGCCGTCGCTGTAACTTCTCTTGGAGGAGAGAGCGGTGGTCAGCTTCTCGTAGTCATCCGGAAAGCCATACCGGAAGGAGAGGTCCTCTAGCTCGGTCTTCATCTTGCCGAGGCCCAGCCGGTAGGCGATGGGGGCGTATATTTCGAGGGTCTCCTTCGCCTTCGCGGGGCGCTTTTCGGCGGGGAGCGCCTCCATCGTCCTGAGGTTGTGGAGCCGGTCGGCCAGCTTCACGAGGATCACCCTTATGTCGCCGGCCATCGCCAGGATCACCTTGCGCAGCGTGGCCCACTCCTTCCGTTCTCCGCCCGGGAGCTTTTCTTCTATCTTGGTGAGCCCCTCGACGATGTGGGCTACCTCCAGGCCGAAGCGCTTCTGGATTTCGGGAAGGTTGACGGAATGGTTGTCCTCGACCACGTCGTGCAGCAGGCCGGCCACGAGCGCGATGTCGTCCGCCTTCAACTGCGCGAGGATGTCGGCGACGGCGATAGGGTGGATCAGGTAGGGCTCGCCGGAGTAACGGGTCTGGCCCTCGTGGGCCATGGCCGAAAAAAGATAGGCCCGCTGAATCAGCTTGTCGTCAGAGGAAGGGTTGTAAAGCTTGACCTTCTCGATGACGTGCTCTATGCGCGGCAGCATGGGCCGGACTCTCCACAGGCTGATAGGATAAGCGTTTTTGGCCTGCCCGGCAAGCCCGCGCCGCGTCCACCGGCTGCAGGAACCGCCGGGGAGGCCCTCCACAAAGGGGAAATCGTTGACATGGCGCCTTCCTATTCGTATAGTGGAAGCGTTGGGTTAGGAGGATACCTTGAGCATGAGGGTCTTCGTGAAGGGGTTTCTCGCAACCGCCGGCTGGTTCGTTATCAGCGTCGTTCTGGCTTTTCTCCTTCTTCCCGGGCCCGCGCGCGGAGGCAAAGTCTGGGTCTGGGCGGCCGTGGTTTCCGCGCTCTCCGGCTTCGGCGTCGCCTTCTACTCCGAAAGGCTCAGGAAGAGCTACCGCAGAAGGCTGGACAGGGTTATATCGGCGATGGTGGCCGGAAACCTGGCGGTCAGGGAAGACCAGGAGCAGGCGGGGTTCAGGGCCGATTTTCCGTCGCTTCCAAGGCTTCTGAGGACCTTCAGAAATCTGATAGCCTACTTGCAGAGCACCAGCCACAACGTCACGGAAGTCTCAGCCACGCTTGCCAGGAAGACACGCCAGTTAAGCGGGGACGCCAGCGAGCAGGTCGCTTCCGTCGAAAAAGCCAACCGGTCAATAACAGAGCTCGACCACGAAATCGGCACCGTCGTCGAGCAGATGGACTCTCTCTCTGGTTTCACCGAGCAGACTTCCTCCTCGATCCTTCAGATGCGAAGCTCTATTCAAGAGGTGGTCGAGGCATCGCAGCACCTCGCCGAATTCGTTGACGAAATAGCGGCGAGCATGACCGAAAGGGCCCGCTCCGTCGAGGAGGTCGCCACCCATTCCGACAGCCTGTCGTCTTTCGCGATCGAAAACGCCTCCGCCATGGTGGAGATGGACGCGACGACCGGCCAGATAGCGGAAAACATCAAGGAGACCGAGACGTTGTCGCAGCAGGTCGCCCGCGTGGCCCAGGAGGGCGGCAAGACGGTCAAGGACACGGTGGTCGGCCTCCAGAAGATACAGGCGGCCGTCGAGGGGACGGTCAAGGCGATCGAGTCGCTCGGTTCGAGGTCTCAGGAAATCGGAAAGATTCTGAAAGTCATACGCGACATCGCCGACCAGACGAACCTATTGTCACTCAATGCGGCGATAATCGCCGCGCAGGCTGGCGAACACGGCAAGGGATTCGCCGTCGTCGCCGAGGAGATTCGCGAACTGGCAGAGCGGACAGCCGCATCCACGGCGGAAGTAGGCGAGATTGTAAACGCGATTCAGAAGGAGGCCGGACAGGCCGTCCACGTCACGCGGGAGGGCATGGAGAGGGTCCAGGATGGCATGGCGCTGGGGCAGGCTTCGGAGGAGAGCCTCGCAAGGATAGGCGAGGCGATCGGCCTCGCCGCGACGAGCATCAGCCATATCGTTCGCGCGGCCGCCGAGCAATCGAAGAGCTCGCGGCAGGTAACCGAAGCCATAGAAGAGATGACCAAGCGCGTCGAGAGGATATCGGTCGCCACCAGGGAACAGGCCAACACCAGCCAGATGATTTCGAAGAAGACGATGACGATGAAGGATCTGACTCAGGCCGTCGAGCAGGCCGCGAAAGACGAATCGGTGGGCAGCGATACCATCGGCCAGGGAATGGAAAAGGTCCGCACCTCGGTGGAGACGACCCATCAAGCGCTTCTTGGGATGTCCAAGGCCAGCGAGAAAATGGTCGAGGCGGTTCAAGTGATATCAGGCGCCACGATGCAGACGCACGGCAGCGCAAGGGACCTCTCCTCCGCCGCGTCCCTCTTAAGACAGGAATCTCTCCTGCTTTCGGAAAGGCTTGGCGGCTTCTCGCTTCCCAAGCCAGTTCGCGGGGGCGAGCTGAAGATCGGCTTCGTCGCCTACAACTACAACCTCGACCCGGCCTTCGCCAACAACGTAAGGGACGGCCAGCTTTGCCACGCCTGGGGGGAGGGGCTGGTGAAGTTCGGCGATGACACTCGGTTGCTGCCCGGGCTTGCAGAGTCGTGGGAGGTCAACACCGACGGGACGCTCTACACCTTCCATCTGAGGAAAGACGCCGTCTTCCACAACGGGAGGCAGGTGACCGCTCAAGACGTCCTCTTCTCGTGGCACAGGGCGTTGAGCCCGAAACTGACCGGAAGCTCGCAGTGGTTTCTTTCCTCGGTTGAGGGCGCGCGCGAGTTCATGGAAGGGAGCGCGCCGAGGATAGAAGGGCTGAAGGCCCCCGGCGACCACGAGATAAAGGTAAAGCTTCACGAGCCGATTGCCTTCTTCCTCTACATGCTGACCACTCCCGAATCGTTCATCCTCCCTAAAGAGGCGGTTGACGAGCAGACCTACCAGATTATGCAGAACGTGGGCTGCGGAGTGTACAAGGTGGCGGAGGCTTCGAGGGATAAGGTCGTGATGACCAGGTTCAACTCCTATTACGACAAGGGGGCCGGTTTCGCCGACAGGCTCACGTTTGATTACTCCTCCTCGTCGGAAGGGGAGGTGCTGGACGGGCTTCGGGAGGGAAGGTTCCAGATCGCCCTATCGCTTTCCAACGAAGCGATGGAGGATCTGTTGCAGGACCAGACCTGGGAGAGCAATACCGAATCGTCGGTTCTATTGAACACGCAAATCGCCGCAATCAGGAACGACACGGCGCCGGGCAATATCAAGGAGTTCAGGCAGGCGCTGAATTACGCCGTGGACAGGCAGGGGCTTCTCTCCGGCTACGCCCACGCGAGAGTCACGCCGGCCAAGGGCATTCTTCCGCCCGGTATGCTGGGATATCGCTCCGACAGGCAGGGCTATACATACGATCCGGACAAGTCAAGGTGGCTTCTTAACCGGGCCGGGTTCCAAGGCGGACTGGACTTGACCATCCAGGTGGACACGAGCCGACAGTCTCAGTTCCTCGAATTTCAAAAACTCGTCACGATGTTCGGCGACGTGGGAGTCAGGATCAAGCTTGAGCCGATGACGCACGACGCCTTCGAAGCGAAGAGGAGGCAGTCCGGCAGGCCGGTGCTCTACTCGACGGGCTGGTACGCGGACTTCCCCGATCCAGACAACTTCTTCTACGTGCTTTTCCACTCCAAGGGAGGGGACGCCCTGGATCTCCGTTACGCCAACCCCAAGCTCGACCAGATCATAGACAAGGCTCGGCGCTCCATGGACATGGACGAGAGAAGCGAACTATATTACGAGGCCGAGGAGATAGTGATTGACGAGGCGCCGTGCGTCTTCCTTTACCACAGCTGGGGCAGGGTGCCTTTCACGCCTGATGTCATGGGCATGAAGCTTTCGCTCACGCCCCCGCTTCTCAGGCCCGAGCACGTCTGGCTTGCCGGCGCGGGGAAACAGAGAAAAGGCTGAGAGGCGGAGAAAGAAGAACCGCCCGGGAAAAAAGTTAGAGGGTTAGAAGGTTAGAAAATGAGAAGGGGGCCGTGGTTTGCCGGCCGCGGCCATCCATTATCTACTGCCTCAATCGAAGCTGAATCTCTTTAAAGCGCTCGGGTTGACGTAGATTTGAAGGTTGTTTGAATTGGGGTTTAACGGGGTGATGAAGAACCCCCGCTTCGGTTCCGCCTCCAGCGTAGCCACGCCTTTGACAACCTCGCCGTCCTTGAACGCCAGAGTGATTTTGCGCCCCGGGACCGCCTGGTAAATCAGCGGCGGAGCCGGTTTGTGGGTGCTATGGCTGTCGGTGACGAACTGCTTGACGAAGCAAACCATCTTGACTGCGGAAAGCTCGATGGTGCGCATGGGGCCGTCGCACTCCATTACCATAATTCTGTCTTCGGCCGGAAGAAAGTTGTCCCCGAATGCCTTTATGACCTTTCCGTCCAAGAAGCGAATCACCATCCTGTCGTCAAACATCGCGCCCCTCTCAAGCAAAGCTTACACCATGGCACCATGCCGGGCAAGAGAAGGAGGGGATTGGCGAATGGTGTTGACGCATTTGAGCAGGTCATACGTATCTCCTGTCAGAAGCCCATACACTAATAGCCCGTCCCCCTTTTCCCGCCTTCCAGCTCTGCGCTCAGAAACTCCACATGAAGGAGAGCCTGGCCGTCATCGGGTAGGCCGGCGTCAGGAAGTCCTGGTAGCCGTTGGTGATGCCTCGTCCGGCGTAACGGTGGTCGAGAAGGTTGGTGACCGAAGCTCTCACCGTCATCGCGCGGTAGTGGTAGGAGGCTGACATATCGGCCGTGGCATACCCGCCCAGTTCGGGCCTGGTGTTGGCGAGATCGTTGTCGTAAAGCTGGGGGCCTACGAAGTGCATCGAAAGCTGGGCCGTCCATCCATGCCAGTTCCAGGCTCCGCCTATCGTTCCCTGACCGCGCGGGGTCATCGGCACCCGGCTCGAGGCGTAAGGTCCCTTGGTGATGAGCGTCTCCGTGTAAGAGGCCTCGGCGAAAGCCGAGAAGCCCATGCCGATGGGAACGTTCGCCTGCGCTTCAAGGCCCCGCCGCCTAGATGCCGCGACGTTCTGGTTCTGCCCGATGAACCATTGAGGGTCGGTCAGGACGAAGACGACCTCGTCGTTCACGTCCATCCTGAAAGCGGTGAAGCTCAGCCTGAGGCCGCCCTTGATGTAGCGCCAGCCCATTTCCCAATCCCTTGCGCGGGAGGGGACCAGGTCGGGATTGGAATAGAAGCCGGGGTAGGCGAAGAGGTCCACGACGGTGGGTATCCTGTAGCCCTCCGAGAAAGTGAGAAAGAGAGAGCTTTCCGGCGTGACGTGGCAGAGGAGGCCGAACCTGCGCGTGTTCTCGCGGAACACCCTCGATGCGTCGTTGGAGGCGGCAAGGCCGTCGCTGTAGTCGTACGAAGTCCTGTCAGCCCTGAATCCCGCTATCAGGTGGAATTTGCCGTAGCCTCCGTCCAGAGATGTCCAGGCTCCGGCGAGATGTTCGCCCACGCTGGATTGGGACGCGGCCACCTTGTTCAAGCCGTGGATGTCGGTGTAATAGCCGCTGCCGTCGAACCGGCCCGAAGCCGCCTCCGCGCCGACCGCGCAGTCCCAGCTCCAATTGTTTCTCGCGCCTCTGTTTCTGGCGGAGGCGACGCCGCCGCCCAGCGCTTCGCTGCCGGTGGTGAAAAAGCCCGAGCCGAAGCGCCCGGTCGTGAGCGTGTCGCGGTCGTGCTTGCGGGAGTAGGCCTGTGCCTCGAAGTTCCAGCCGCCGCCCGGAGAGGCCGAATATCCTAACGAGGCGATCCTTCTTCTTCCCCGGCTGTAGTCGTAGAGGTTGTAAGGCGACTGCCTCGGGTTTTGGGCGTACTCAATGGCAGTGAGGCTGCCTGGATCGTTTTCACGGCCGCCGTCGTACATCATCAGGAGGGCGAGCGACTGGCCGGATGGAAGGGAGAGGTTGAAGCGGGCGAGGGCGTCGTCGAGCCTGTACCCGTCGTTCTGCCTCCATCCGTCGGAGCGAGCCGTCTGGCCCGTCGCGTAGAACTCCAGGGCTTTATAACTGCCCGCGGCGTGAATCCTGCCGGCTTCTTCTCCGTAGCTTCCGGCCCTGGCTTCGAGGTCCAGCCTCGGAATGCCAGGATCGCGCTTGGTGACGAGGTTGATGACGCCGCCGAGCGCGCCGCCGCCGTAAAGCGGCGCCGAGGCGCCGGCGTACACTTCGATCCGCTCAAGGTCCTCGACGGGAATGATGTCGAGCCGCACGGAGTTGTCCTGCAAGTCGTTCAGCCGCACCCCGTCGAGAAAAACGGCGACGCTCTCGCCGTCCGGGAAGGCGCGCAGGTCCACCGACGATTCGCGGGGGTTGCCGGTCTCGTTGTGAAGAACGATGGAAGGTAGAGTTTCGAGGGCCTGTTGCACCGTCCGCGCGCCAGATTCTTCAATCTGGTCTCTCGTCACGACGGCGATTGGCGCCGCGGTGTTTAGAAGCTGCCTCTCGGTAGCGGGCAGACGGTCGCCATAGACCGTGATGGAACTCTGGTAGTTCTGGAGCGCGCCCATGACGTCCTGAGCTGGCGCGGGGATTGCCATGGCGGCAGCCAGCGATGCCAGACAAGCCACCGCTAATCCATGAGTAAGTGCCCCCAAAAAGAAACCTCTCTTGCTTCTCATCATCCTTCTCCTAGTTGTATCTTCGCTCTTTGAGTTTCCACGGTGCTCGTTATTTCACTCTTCGGGTTTGGAAACCAGCAGGTGATCCCATCAAGCTTTCCAGGAATAAGCGGCGTTGCGTAAACCCGTTCAAGCAGCGCGCCCTGCTCCTCTTGTCCTTGCGGAAATGGCAGAAGATGGCCGGCGCGGTCGAGAATGAAAAGGTCGAATCCCCAGAGGCGAGGGAAATTGACGTCGTGGGTGGCGAGGAGAATCGTCCTGCCTTCGGAGGCGAGCCGCGCCAGAAGATGATGCAACATCACCTGGCTCTTGATGTCGAGGTGGTTGGCCGCCTCGTCGAGAAACAGCGCGGGGGCGTCCTGAACCAGGGCCCGTGCCAGGACCACGCGCTGCGCCTCGCCTCCGCTCAAGCTCCGGGCCACGCGCTCCCAGAGGCCCGCCAGCCCGAGGGAATCCCTGGCCTCCGCCAGCCTTTGAGCCAAAGGGCGCGGCGCCGGCGGCCTCTCTCGGTGAGGAGAGTCGCCCA
>DAHXMK010000364.1 GCA_027365515.1 Candidatus Aminicenantota bacterium | reverse complement strand
GAAGGAACGCGTCGGAGATGTACGAGGGACTGAAGCTCGGCGACCACCCTCGCTTCGGGGGCCTGACATGGACGGTTGTTGGAATCCTGGACGCCAAGGGGAGCGCATACGATTCCGAAGTCTGGGCCGACAACGTGGTCTTGAACCAGACCTACAAGAGGCCGTTGGACATTTTCTCGTCCGTCACGGTGAGGCTTGCGGAGCCGTCCCTTCTCAAGAGCTTCAAGGCGGCGCTGGCCGCCGACCCGCGGCTCACCGTCTCCGTCCAGAGGGAGAATGAGTACTACGCCAGCCAGTCGCGGATGATGACCGCGCTGATCAAGGTCCTGGGCTTCCTTGTGGCCGGGGTCATGGGCGTCGGCGCCGTATTCGGCGCGTTCAACACTATGTACCTTGCGGTATCCGCTCGATCAAGAGAGATCGCCACGCTTCGCGCACTGGGCTTCGGGCCCGGAAGCGTCATAACGGCCTTTCTGCTCGAATCGCTTCTTCTGGCGTTCGCCGGCGGCGTGATAGGCTGCACGGCGGCGATGCCGTTGAACGGGGTGACCACTTCGACGCTGAATTTTCAGTCCTTCTCGCAGATCGCATTCGCCTTCAGAATAACGCCTGGCCTGATGGCCGAGGGCGTCGCCTTCGCGCTCTTCATGGGCTTCTGGGGAGGCCTGCTGCCGTCGCTCCGCGCTGCGCGCCTCCCGGTGGCCCAGGCGCTGAGGGAGCTGTAGATGCTCCACTTTTTCCTTTGGCTCCTCAGGCTGATCTATTTTCGCAAGGTCACGGCCGTCGGCTTTGGGCCTCTGGCGGAAGAAGGGCCGCTCCTCGTGGTGGCCAACCACGTCAACGGGCTTCTCGACCCGCTGCTCCTTTACGTCCACCTGCCACGCCGCCCCCGCTTTCTTGCCAAGGCGCCGCTGTTCAGGAATCCATTCGTCGCCCCTTTTCTAAAGGCGGCCAGGGCGCTTCCGGTTGCAAGGGCCAAGGACGGCCCCGGCGGCTCGGAGCAGAACCAGGCGACGTTCGACGCCTGCGTCCACGCGCTTTTGGACGGAGAGGCCGTTGCGCTTTTCCCGGAAGGGATCAGCCATGGCGAGCCCAAGATACAGCCGCTCAAGACCGGGGCCGCGAGAATTGCCGGACTTTCCAGGGCGAAGGGGGCAAGCACGAAGGTGGTGCCGGTCGGCTTGGTTTACAGCGCGGCTTCCGTTTTCCGCTCGGAGGCGATTCTCGTCGCCGGGCCGCCGGTGCCTTACGGCGACCTCGAATGGCTGGCCGGCGATAATCCAGAGGCCGTGCGCGCTCTCACCGGGCGCATGGCGGAAGCGCTCTCGCGCGTCACCGTCAACGCCGACAGGTGGCGAGACCTGGAGATCGTCGAGGCCTTGCGCGGCATTGCAATTGAGAGGATGGCCCCCGAAGAGCGGACGAATATCTCCGAGCCGGACACGCGCCTGGAGATGGAGCGCTTTTACGCGGCGAAGCTGAGCCGCCCTCTTGAAATGGCGCGGATCGTCAAGTCGGCGAGGCGCTACATCGCCATGTTGGGCGCGCTGGGAATCAAGGAGGGCGACGCGCAAGGCGGAGAGGCCGGGCTTAAGTCGTTCGACAACGCCCTTCGCGGCTTCGCGGCCTTGGCCGCCGGCATGGCGCCAGCCCTCTACGGATGGCTCTTTCACGTCATCCCTTACACGCTGACGGGCCTCACGGCGAAATGGCTGTCAAAGAGCGTGGACGTGCTTTCAACTTACAAGATTTACGCCGGGCTTCTTTTTTACCCGCTCTGCTACGCCCTCGAACTCGGCCTTGCGTTCCAGGCCTTGGGGCCATGGCCCGCCCTGGCCATCGGGCTCACGGCGGTACCGGCCGGATTCTGGGCAGTGAGATACTCGGAGAAGAGGGAGGCCTACGTCCGCGCGGCCTGGGCGGTCCTGCTGCTCAAGACCAGGCGGAACGCGGCGCACAGGCTGGCCGCGGCCCGAAGCGAGACCTCTAACCTTCTAGAACCGTTCTTGGCCATTTCCCAGGCTCGTCGAGCGATTTTCAGCGCGACCGCCGCATACTGCTTTCGCGCATGGCGCTCGCGAGGGCCGCCGCGGCCATTTATACTTTCAAGCTCCTCCAGGGCAGGCTTCCAAATTCTCTCGACGAAGTGGCCAGCCG
>DAHXMK010000363.1 GCA_027365515.1 Candidatus Aminicenantota bacterium | reverse complement strand
ATAGGTCTGCTGGCGGCGCACGGCGTAATGCCAGTGTGACCAAGGGTGGTCACTGCCTAGAGAGTGACGGGTGGCGGAAAATTTTCTGAGCAAGGCGAGCAATCGGGTGGCGTTGGGCGTGCGGAAGCGCCTTCTTCTGTTGCTCTGCCGTCTTCCGTGGTACAAGAGGCTCCTATTATTCAGAGGCGAACCATCTTTCACAGGCGGTGCCTCTGACAAGAGTCGCGTGTTAATTATTGACGCAACCACCCCGACGCCGGACATGGACTCCGGATCAGTTGACGCCGTCTACTTGATGAAGATTCTTCAGCGGCTCGGCTACATGGTAACATTCGCGCCGGACGACTTTGTCTATAAGGACAAATACACAAAGGAGCTTTGCGGCCTTGGGGTCCATTGCATCAACAGAGATGTTTTCCCCAGCCTAGAAATCTACATCGAACTGTACGGTCATTGTTTTGACCTGATTTTTCTCTCCCGTGTTTCTTGTGCAGCGAGGTATATCACAGACATCAGGCGCTTTTGCCCGAGAGCCAAGGTGTTGTTCAACACGGTTGACCTTCATTACTTGAGGGAAGCCAGGCGGGCGGAGCTCGAAGGCTCGGCCGTTTTGGCGGGCCAGGCCTCGGAAACAAAGGCCATGGAGTTGATGGCCATAGAGAAGTGCGACGCCACGATAGTCATAAGCGAAGCAGAACGGGAAATGATCAAGCTGGAACTGCCCGCTGCAAATGTGGCAGCCATACCGTATGTCAGAGAAGTTCGAGGTTGCCGCGTGCCATTTTCTGAAAGGAGAGACATCGTCTTTGTCGGAGGCTTCCTGCACCTTCCGAACATTGATGCGGCAACTTACTTCGTCCATAAAATATGGCCCATGGTCAGGAAGGAGCTTCCGGACGTCCAGTTTCAGATTGTGGGCAGCAACATGCCGCGAGAGGTGAAATCGCTTGAGAGCGAGCCCGGAGTCGTGATTCGAGGGTATGTCCCGGCCATTGAGCCGGTAATGGACCAATGCCGGCTTACCGTGGCCCCGCTGAGGTACGGAGCTGGAATCAAGGGAAAGATAGCGACGAGCCTTTCCTGCGGAGTCCCATGCGTAGCGACGCCGGTGGCAGTTGAAGGCATGAGACTTTCGGACAGGCGTGACGTATTGATAGCGGCGGGCGAACAGCAGTTCGCGGCCGCCGTGGCAGAGGCCTATAGAGACGAGGCTTTGTGGAACGCCTTGTCGGAGCGCGGCCTTCATTTCGTGGCCGACCACTTTTCTTTCGAGCGAGGCGTCGAGAGAATAAGGGAACTGCTTGATTCGGTTTCCGCCAACGCTAAATGCGTTATTGACGCGCCAGGAAAGGAGTAGCAAGTTCCGTGGACAAAGCGATGGGGCCTGCGCCTGCCTTTGCCAGAGTCCGGCCAAGCACGCCCGAGGGGATTTCATCGTGAGAGTGATAACGAGCTTGCCGTTGAATATCATTGCCCGTCTCGCTCTTTGGGGCAGCAAGGCGGCTGGAAATGTCCTGCTCTTTCCCGGCGACGACCCCGGCAGCCTTGGCGACGAGGCTATCATGAGAGGCACGATTGGCCAACTGAGACTTCGAGGCGCCAATAGAATAGGGATAGTCAGAAGACGGACGCGGGGGATTCCCATATCTTACCTTGGTCCCGATGTAAAGGAGGAACCTATATGGAACGGGGCATTTTCATTCATCAATGTCCTCAGGCGTTACGGGGTGCTTGTAATCCTGGGCGCTGACGTTATGGATGGATATTACTCCGAGCGGCAAAGCTGCGAACTGATTACATACGCCAACGCAGCCGCGACATGGGGAAGAGGAGCGGCGATCCTCGGTTGCAGTTTCAACAATACTCCTTCGGCGAGCGTTTGTAGAAGCATCGGGGCGCTTCACTCCGAAGTGGTCTTCTCGATAAGAGACCCACGCTCCCTGGAGCGCTTTGTCGCCGCGACGGGCCGCTCCGCCAAGTTGGCGATGGACCCGGCATTTCTGATGGAGCCCAGCGGGCCGACGCCCGCATCCGGCCCCTGCCTGGATTGGATCAAAAACTGCAAGGCTTCCGGTGGAAGGGTCGTTGGAATTTGCGTCAATCCTATTCCATTTCTAAATAGGAGAGAGGGCGGCCGCGAGAGGTTTCTTTCATCTGTAGCCGGCCTTGTAAAAGCTATGACCAACGAGTATTGCCTTCTTTTTATCCCTCACGATTACCGGCAAGGGGTCGGCGACACGGAAATGCTGAAAGCGCTGTGGGAGAAGTTGCCGGAATTGGCGCGCGAGAAGTGCCGCATGATGAATGAGCGGTTGAGCGCGCCCGAAGCCAAAGAGATCTGCGGTTCTTTGCACGCCGTGATCTCCGGCCGGCTGCATCTTTGTATCGCCGCCATAGGGATGGCGGTGCCGGCTTTCGGCTTCTCCTACCAGAACAAATTCCAAGGCCTGTTTGAACTGATTCACGGCGACCGAAGGCCGATGCTGGAGGCGGCTCAATGTCTTGATGAAGCCAAGTTGCGCTCGGCGGTGTTCGATTTTCTGGCTTCAAGGGATAAGCTGCAGCATCAGGTTGCGGAACGCCTTCCCGGAGTGGTCGCCATGGCGGCTGACAATTTCCAGTTTCAGCTTTAGATGGTGTAAACTGCTTCGGGGGATGACGGCATGGATGAATCGGTGCAGGAGAAGCCGAGCGGAGGAGATGCTGATACCGAGGCACGCACGGCCCTCGCGCGCGCCGCGGTTGACGGCCTGCTCTCCGCCTACAAGAACGCCGACCCGGACGAAGGAGAGCTTCACGTTCACCTGCCGTCAACCGAAGTGATCGAGTGGAAAGGCCTCGCGAACATTTGGCACGCAAGCCAGGACGAGTTCCGCCAAACGGTGGAAGCGCACAAGAACGAGCCGCTCTCACAGGAGACGGCCGAGGAGGCCGTGGAGTGGCTTTCCCCATTGACGGCGCTCGTCTTCCGCAAAGTCAAGACCACGGTCCCGAACGGCACGTCTTTTGTTTCTCCCGCCCTCTTCGTGGTCACGCCCGACAGGGACGGGGTTTACAGGGTGGCGTTTTCATGGTGGGGGGCCTTCCCCGACTGGTTCGTCGGATAGGAGGCGCGCTGTGCCATCAAAAATCAGAAAGCCTCGGATGCCCAAGCCGAGGCGCCCGCTGCCATTAAAAGCGCCCAAGGTCGTGCTTCCCAAAAAAGGCAAGGGGGCGCCTTCGCTGCCCAAGAGGCCTAGCCCGGAAGAAATTCAAGAGTGAGAATCTGAACGGCGCCGACCTTTCTCGCGCCGGAGGCTTGCATGTTTGGTTACGAAATTGTTTTCGTACATGGAGCGTGGGCCGGCCCGTGGGTATGGCGGACGTGGTCGCCGTTCTTTGCCTCCAACGGCTGGCCGGTGCGCTCGATCACTCTTCCGGGCCACGGCCCTGGCGACTCCGAAGCGGGCCTCGGCCTGAAAGAGTTCGCCTCCTACATGGAGCGCGTAGTAACGGAACCTGAAAAAACCGTGCTCATAGGCCACAGCATGGGCGGGTGGGTCTGCCTCAAGTTCATGGAGGCCCACAGAGTCGCCGCCTCCGTGCTCGTCGCGCCTATGCCGGTCAATGGGCTTCCCGCGAGGACGCGCAACGCCATGATGGCCATGGCGCCGTTCGGCACGATAAAGACGGTTCTTTTCGGGATTTCGTCTAAGCTCGACGACGACAAAATAGTAAGAAAAACCTGCTTTCTTCCAGATACTCCGGAACCTGTAGTCGCCTCCTTCAGGCAGAGGACCGTGGCACTGAGCGCAAAGGCCGCGAGGCAGATGGCCCTCTTTCCGATATTCGGCCCCGGCATCAGCCGCCGCAAAATTCGCCGATTGCAGGAGGGGGTTCCGCACCTGGTGCTGGCTTCAGAGAAGGACTTCTATTTCAGGCCCAAGGAGCTTGAGAAGACGGTTGAACTGTTGGGAACGAGCGTGCAACTTTGCGAGGGATATCCGCACTGCATGATGGAAGTGGACGATTCGAGAAAGCTCGCGGCGCGCGTTGACTCCTGGCTGAAAGAGCACCTCACATCCAGTTTGACATGAGCGGCCGAGTTAGCATATGATTTTTTAGCCGTCAGCCCCTCGGAAGCAAGGGCTAAGGGATGGCGGTTGAAACGGGCCACGTAAGGCGTTTTTTAGGAGAGTGAGATGACGCTTCGCACCACCCTCTGCAGGTTCACGGTCACAACGGTCATGGTTATGGCTTCAGCCCTGACGGCCTTCGCGCAGGCCGACTTCGTCGTGGGCAAGGCCGACGATTTCATCACCCTCATGAACAAAGGAGACTACCAGAAAGCTTATGCTCAGCTCGATTCGAACCTTGGCTTTCAGGTGACGCCGGACAAGCTAAAGTCAATTTGGTCCCAATTGACCACCAAGGCCGGCAACTTCGTGGAATTCAAGAAGAGCGACGTCCAGCCCAAGGATGGATTCAGCATCGTGGTCCAGGTCTGCAAGTTTGAGAAGGGGCTGGTAGATCTGCACGTCGCCGTGAATAACCAAGGCCAGATCGCCGGCTTGACCATCAAGGACCACAAGGCTCCCCCCGCTGCTCCTGCGGCCGCCCAGCCCGCCACGCCTCCCCAGGCATCGGCTGGAACCGCGCAGCCAAGCCAAGGCGGACAGGGGTGAACCCGCGGCCCGGCGCGCCGCCACTTGGGCTTGCCGGGACCTGGCGGCGCTGCTTCAACTTCGGCCTGTCCCACGGTTCTTGTGAATGGGAGCGGCGTTAGTGGAGCCCGCAAAGCGCATCGCAACATTCGTCATCGCCCCGGCAAGGGGCGGGTTGTCGGTCAGGCTAAAGGAGCTTTGGGAGTACCGCGAGCTTCTATACTTTTTAATTTGGCGCGACGTCAAAGTCAGGTACAAGCAGACGCTGCTCGGGGCATCGTGGGCCATATTCCAGCCTCTTTTTACCATGGGGGTTTTTACCCTCTTTTTTGACAGGCTTGCAAAAATCGGCTCGGACGGCATGCCTTACCCGCTTTTCTCCTTGGCGGCCCTTGTTCCCTGGACATTTTTCTCCACCGGCCTTACGCAATCAACCAACAGCCTTGTGGGCTCGTCGAACCTCATCAAGAAGGTCTACTTTCCTCGCGGCATAATCCCGGCCGCGGCAGTCCTCGCGGGCCTGGTTGACCTCGCTTTGGCGCTCGTCATGTTTTTCGGGGCTCTTGCTTTCTATGGCTGGTGGCCTGGCATGGCGCTGGCCATTCTTCCGGCCGCCGTCATTTGGATTTGCATCGTGGCCTTCGGAACCGGCCTGTGGCTTTCAGCGCTGAACGTGGAATACCGCGACGTAAAATTCGTCGCCCCTTTTCTCGTCCAGATATGGATGTTCGTCTCGCCCGTAATCTATCCGGCCAGCAGGGTGACGCAGGCTCTCGACAAGCGCGGGCTGCCTGAATGGCTGTACGGCTTGAACCCCATGGCATCCGTCGTGGAGGCTTTCAGGTATTCGCTTTTAGGGACGACCCCATGCCCCGCTTCATTCTTCGTCGCCGGAGCAGTCGTGACGGCGGTCCTGCTTTTCTCGGGCATAGCATATTTCAAGCGGATGGAACGCACCTTCGCGGACGTGGTCTGATGGCGGAAATAGCGATAAAGGCCGAGCACCTCTCGAAGACCTTTCCCCTCGGAGAACGGAACGAGTTCAAGACGCTGAGGGACGCCGTCATCGGAGTCGCGAGCTTTTCGTTTCTCCGCCGGCGCGCCGAGCCTGAGATGGTGACGGCGCTCGTTGATGCCTCCTTTGACATCAACGCCGGCGAGGTCGTCGGCATCATAGGGCGAAACGGCGCAGGCAAATCAACGCTTCTGAAGATTCTTGCGCGCATCACCGATCCGACGACCGGGCGGGCGGAGGTCCACGGGCGCGTGGGAAGCCTTTTGGAAGTGGGCACCGGTTTTCATCCGGAGCTTTCCGGCAGGGAAAACATCTTTCTGAACGGCGCCATCCTTGGCATGAAGCGGGCCGAGATACTGAGGAAGTTCGACGAGATCGTCTCATTCGCGGAGGTCGAGCGCTTCATAGACACCCCGGTCAAACACTACTCCAGCGGGATGTACCTGAGGCTCGCTTTCGCCGTCGCCGCGCACATGGACCCTGAAATCCTTCTCGTGGACGAAGTCCTGGCCGTCGGAGACGCCTCCTTCCAGCGAAAGTGCCTGAACAAGATGCAGGACGTGGGCAAGGAGGGCAGGACGGTGATTTTCGTCTCCCACAACATGCCGGCCGTCACCAGGCTCTGCCCGCGCGTGATAATGCTTGAGGCCGGGCGCGTCGCCGCGGACGGCGCCTCGCACGAGGTGGTCACGAGCTATCTTAAGTCCGGGGTCGGCCTGAAGGCTTCGCGCGAGTGGGACAAGAACGCCAAGGCGCCGGGCAATGACGTGGCGAAGCTTTTGGCGGTGCGGGTTCGAACAGAAGATGGGGCGGTGGCCGAGGCGATGGACATCCGCAAGCCCATAGGCATCGAAATGGAGTACGAGGTTCTGCAAGACGGTATCGTCCTCGTGCCGAACTTCCACTTTTTCAACGAGGAAGGGGCCTATCTTTTCGTCTCCATGGACGTTGATCCCGAATGGCACAGGCGCCCCAAGCCTTGTGGCAGGTACAAGTCCACGGCATGGATTCCCGGAAACCTTCTGGCCGAAGGGACGATAGTAGTTGGGGCGGCGCTCTACACGATCAAATCAGCGAAGGTCCATTTCTTCGAGCGCGACGCCGTGGCGTTTCAAGTTGTAGACAGCCTCGGCGGTGGTTCCGCTAGGGGGGACTATGCGGGACCGATGATCGGCGCCATACGGCCGTTGCTCAAATGGGAAACGCGGCCGTCTGTCGAATAGGCAATAAATAACCAGCGACGCTGCGAAACTGAGGAATCATCCATATGCACTATATCCTTGTTAAGCTTTGTGAAAAGTTGAGTTTGGCAATCGAAAACGCGTTGGGAGTCAACGCAATTGCGCTCAAAGTAGTTCGCAAACCGGTCTATTGGGTGCTGCAAGCGTGGGAAAGCACGTGGGGAAGAGGTCCCGTGGTTGTCTGGAGATGGAAGTTGGGAGAAACTGTGGCTTTTCTGCCGAGGGCCATTGCAAATGCGCGGAAAGCCAGGGAAGGGAGCAAGCTGAGGAGCTGCCAATGTACCCAAAGACAGCTTGAATCGGACTCCTTCCAATCTTGGTTGGCCCGCATGAAAGAACCTTCGCAAATGAAACGCAAGGCATGGGAATGGTGCTATATTGCACAGGCCCTTTATGAAAATGGTATGCTTGCTCCAGAACGGCGTGGGCTTGGATTTGCCGTTGGGCAAGAGCCTCTGCCAGCATTGTTCGCGAGCCTTGGTTGCGAAATAATGGCCACCGATTTGGCAACAAACGAAGCGCAAGGGCTTGGATGGGTCAAAACAGCCCAGCATGCCGACTCGCTGGATGCCCTTAACCGCTTGGGCATTTGTGATCATAACCTTTTCCGCGAAAAGACTAAATTCCGCTTCGTTGATATGCGCGACCTGCCAGACGGCCTGGGGGCCTATGACTTCATTTGGTCCTCATGTTCCATCGAGCATTTGGGAACCATCTCTCTTGGAGAACAGTTCCTTTACGACTCGCTGAAGTATCTAAAGAAAGGCGGCATTAGCGTTCACACAACGGAGTACAATCTCCAATCCAATTATTTCACTACAGCCAGCGGCCCCACCGTGATTTTCCGCAGAAGAGACCTTAAGAGAATCGCCAACAACCTGCGCAGGAGAGGTTGTAGCGTAGACTTGGATTTCACAGGCGGACTATTGCCATATGACCGCGTCGTGGATATTCCTCCCTATGAACGAGACGTTCATCTCAAGTTGGTTTTAGGGTCTTACGTTGTCACCTCATTTGGCTTAGTCATTAGGAATGGATAGTCATGTACTATAATATTATAGCCCTTTTTGACTTGGCGTGGCAGACAGCGGTCGGGGCGGGAATACCCCAAGGTTTTTTGGCCGTCATCCGCGCCGGGGGTTGTACCGGGCTTTGAATGGAGAAGAGGATAGCATGGCGAGGGTTGTGGGCTAATACGGGAGCACCCATATATTGAGTTTGAAAAGGAGATGCAGGAGCTGTTGGATATGTCCTTAGGGGAGGTGTGATCCTATATGTCTATTACCGTCATGTATGACATAGCACAACTTGGCTACGGCCACGTCTATTCATACTATAGAACGGGCATCCACAGGGTCACTGAACAGGTGGCACTTGGCCTTAGAGGCAACCCGGAGGTCAATCTAATCTTGTGCGCCAGCGAAGCCGGGAATCTTGCTGCCGATTATATTAGGTCTTCGCCAGCTTTTAGAGGCATGCCGCTGCACTATGATCACATCGGAGCTTTCTTGACTTCCGTATCGCACGACCTTACGAGAGAAATAGAGCGAGCCTCCATGGGCAGGCTGCCTTTAAGGTTAGTTCGCCGCTTGTTCTTCGAAACTCTTAAGGTTTGGAGAAGGGGTGTCCCTGAAGTAAAATGCATTGACGGTCTCGACCTTTACCATTCTCAATATTACCCGATACCTAGAAGCTTTCTATCAAATAATAGGGTTCGCCGGGTTCTAACGGTTCATGATATCATCCCGATAAGATTCCCCAATTTTGTTCTCGCCGGCGGGGACTTTATTCCTAGAAAAGCGATAAGCACTCTGATGGCTGATGATTGGGTAATCTGCGACTCGGAATGCACGCGCAACGATTTGTTGAACTTCAGGAGAGACTTGAATCCAGATAGAGTAAGAGTCGTTTATCTTGCCACCATGGATTCTTTCCGCCCAGCTGAAGACAATAGAGCAATTGAACACGTCCGCCGAAGGTATGGGATTCCTGATGGTCCTTACATCCTTAGCCTTAGCACGATCGAGATTCGCAAGAACATTGACGCTGTTATCCGCGTCTACGGGCGTTTGGCAAGCGCAGGCAAGCTCCACGGCGTCTCGCTGGTGCTCGCCGGACCGAAAGGGTGGAAAGACGGCGCCATTTTTGATGCCATATCGAAATTCCCTGAATTAAGCGGCAAGATTGTCATGACGGGTTTCGTAGACGACGCGGACTTGCCAGTTCTTTATAGCGGGGCGATGTTATTCGCCTTTCCTTCCCTATATGAGGGCTTCGGATTGCCAGTGCTGGAAGCGATGAAATGTGGGACACCGGTTGTCTGTTCAAATACATCGTCTCTTCCGGAAATCACAGGTAACGCTTGCTTCCTGATTGACCCTCAAAATGAGGAAGAATTGGAGTGGGCCTTTCTTCGGCTATTTGAAAGCGGAGAACTGCGCACCGAAATGGCCAGGAGAGGAGTGGCCCAAGCTCAACAATTTGGTTGGAACGAAACTGCGATGCATACAGTATCCGTATACAAAGAAGCGTTATCGACATAAGGCGATTCATGCCCTGCAAAAGGGGCGAGATACAACGTTCGGAAGAGATAATTACGGGAGGTTCAGAATCATGGACGTAGAGGCATCGGGTGATGCCACATCTGCTGAGTTGCAGGAGCGTCTCCGAAAAAAGGACCAAGAGCTTAAGCAAGCGCTGTCAGAATTGGAAGCCATAAAATCTGCTAGGTCGTATAAGTTCATGACTAAACTATGGCATTGGCGGAGACGCGTGTTCCCAGAAGGCACGCTCAGAAATGAACTCTATACACTGTGCATTCTTTTCACATCGACCATTTCTAGCGAAGGGCCGGTCTCCGCAGTTAGGCAAACCTCTCACTACTTGATGATAATGGCCGCATCTTTCTTCAGCAAAGCATACTCTATAAACCGTTCGTATCAAGCCTGGATGGAAAGAAACGAGCCAGGGCCCGAGGAATTTCCTCGGCTTCAGAAAGAAGCCGAGGCGATATCTTATAAGCCTCTTTTCAGCATCGTACTAATGACTGCCGGTCGCGATAGCAGTTGGCACAGAGCGGCGCTAGAATCAGTAAGGCAACAAATCTATCCTCATTGGCAGCTTTGTCTGCCACTTAAAGAAGATTCGGCATCTGATAGTCAACCGATCTTGGATAAAGACCTTCAAGATCGCCGTGTTAAAATTATAAGATTTACTGAGAAACAAGATAGAGGCAGGACTATGAACGCCGCGCTTGAGTCAACGACTGGCGAGTTCATCTGCATCATTGGGCAAGATTGCGAATTGGCACCGTGGGCTCTACTAGAAATTGCCCGTACTCTAAACGTTAGCCAAGAAACGGAGCTATTTTACACGGATGAAGACGTGCTAAACATTGATGGTAGTCGTCGCGAGCCCTTCTTCAAGCCAGGCTTCTCCCCAGACCTGTTGATGGGCATGAATTACATCGGTCGTTTTATCATTATTTGCCGAAAACTCATAGAGGAGATTGGTGGTTTTCGGGATGAATTCCCAGGAGCCGAGGAGTATGACTTGATAGTTAGGGCGGCCGAGAGAGCGAGGAAGGTGGCTCGCATCCCAAAGGTACTCTATCATGTGCGAGAGCTTCCGAGAGAGGCCAGATACGATGCAACAACTAAGCAAAGCTCGCAATCAGCACAGGCCAAGGTTATTGAAGATGCGCTGTCCAGGAGAGGAAGGCCTGGGAAAGTTGAACAACTGACTCCAAGCACGTTTAAAGTTATGTACGTCATTGAGGGCAATCCTTTGGTGAGCATTATTATTCCCGCCAAGAACAAGGCAGGATTTACAAAGCGCTGCATAGGATCAATAGAAAAAAAGAGCACCTACCGCCACTTTGAAATTATAGTAGTGGACAACGGAAGCACTCAACTTGCGGCTAAGAAATACCTTGACTCAATCAGAGGAAAACCAAATCGCCTTGTTCTTGATTTCCCAGAGGCCTTTAACTATTCCAGAATGAACAACTTCGCAGCGAAACATGCGCGCGGCGATTTTCTGCTCTTTTTGAACAACGACACCGAGGTCATTACCCGGGATTGGCTGGAAGAGATGATCGGCTATGCGCAACACAAGGAAGTTGGCGCGGTCGGAGTGAAACTGCTTTATCCCAACCGAAGAGTCCAGCACGGCGGAGTCATCTTGGGAATTGGAGAGACGGCCTGCCACGCTTTTTATGGAATGCGAAAGAATGACCCTGGGTATATGCGTTTAGCCTCTGTTGTGCGCAATTGCTCAGCGGTCACCGCAGCTTGCATGATGGTGCGCCGCTGCATCTTTAAAGAAGTAGGTGGCTTTGATGAAACATTCCTTGTGGCATTCAGCGATGTGGATGTATGCATGAAGTTATTAGAAAAGGGATTCTTCAATGTCTATACTCCTTTTTCATTGCTGCGCCATTACGAAGGAAAAACAAGAGGACGATATTACCCGAATGCTGACACGCTTCATTTCATTGAAAAATGGAGGGAATCACTAAACAAATGCGACCCATTTTATAATCCGAATCTATCCTCCACAACAGATCACCTAATGGAGCCAAGAGCATTTGCCGGTTAACTGCCGGTTAACCACCTTTGCCGGAAACGAGCTGGAAACGAGAGTTTGATGTTCCATTTTGAGATGCAGTGCATTAAGATATTGTTTTGAGAATGCAAGAAGTAGATCGAAAAGAAGCTGCGCCGCAAGGGACTACGGAGAGAGCAGGCATGCCACAAGAAATGCAGCACTTTGATTCGACTGCGCTGAATGTCATATTGGATATTTCCGTGTTGGGATTGGGGGTGACCAATAGCCTTTTTCGGACAGGCATTTACAGGGTCGTGGAAAACCTTGCTTTGGAGCTGACGCGGCTTGATGGCATTGATCTAAAGTTCTCTGCCATCAAGCTACCTGGATTGGCAAAACGATATCGCCTGACCCAGTCTATGATGGCACCAGTACCACTCGCTATCCCTCGCAGCAGACTAATTCTGAGCAGTGTGCTCGGCAGTCTCATTTCTGCCGAGCAAGAGAGGTCCCCATCTCCACGGAGATTGACAGATGGCTGTTGGATGGCTTATGTTTTAGCCGATGCTCTTATTGGCAAGCTGCTGCCTCCTATTGATGGTTCCTCTCTCAAGACGCCTAGCATATTTCACTCGACCATGCCATTTTATCAGATTCCCAAGCAAGTCCGTCGAACGCGAGGCGTTAGCGTATTTGTGACGGCGTATGACTTGACGCCAATTTTATACCCAGAATATGTAGGAAATCGTCTTAGAGTGCGTCTGGAGAAAGCGTTGCATAGCCTGTGCAGTAGTGACTGGGTTCTCTGCATTTCAGAGGCAACACGTAATGACCTGCTGAATTATTGTGGCAATCTTGATCCAGAAAGAGTCCTTGTCACTCACTTGGCTGCCTCTTCGCGCTTTAGAAATGTCGCCGACGATTTGGAGCTAGCGCGGGTCAGAAGTCGCTACAAGATTCCCGATGGGCCATACTTCTTTAGTCTGTGCAACTTAGCCCCCCATAAGAATCTTGGCCATATCGTTAAAAGCTTTGCTTTGATGGCTCAACAAGAAAATGAGCTAAATGCAAGCCTGGTGCTTGCTGGCGCTAAGGGATGGCAATACGAAAACATCTTCGATGCGATACGGGAGGCCCGCGGGCTTGAGGAACGCATCATTGTCACTGGGTACGTGGAAGACTCGGACTTACCGGCTCTATATAGCGGTGCAACCGCTTTCGTTTATATGTCTCGCTATGAAGGCTTTGGTCTTCCATGTCTCGAAGCGATGTGCTGTGGGATTCCAGTCATTTCCTCCAATACTTCATCCATGCCAGAAGTAATTGGAGATGCTGGTATAATGATCTCTCCAGACGATTCGGATGCATTGGCCCAGGCAATGCTGGGCATTTTGTATAATGGAACATGGCGTCAAGCACTTAGAGAAAAGGCTTTTCGCCGTTCGCTGCAATTTTCTTGGTCAAAGTGCGCCCAGGAAACCATGCACGCATACCAGGCTGCAATTCAAAGCACCTGATGCAGTGTCTCTTAATTAGCCTGGCAACTTGTGCCGCAAATGACAGGCGCTCGCTGAGGGACAGAGCCAGGTGCAGATAGGCACTACACCAACTAGAACGGTACGAAAGACAGAGGAGATAGATAATGTTTTCGAATGTCAGAATCGTAGCGGGTACCATCACTGGGCGTATCACAAAGAGAATGCTAGGGCCGCATGTTCATGCGCTAGTGATCAAGACTGAAGATGGCGTCTTTGCTATTGATCCAGAAGATCGAAGGGTGGGCAAAGAACTCCGAATGAAAGGCCGATATGGTTCGGATGAAATGGAAAGGCTTGCCCCGTACATTTCTGCCACCGGGAGAATCCTAATTGTTGGTGCCCATATCGGCAGCCTCGCGATCCCAATGGCTAGGTCATGCGAACAGGTTGTCGCCATTGAAGCTAACCCGAGGACTTTTGAGTTTCTTGAAATGAACATTGCGCTGAATGGCATCGGGAATTGTCGCACTATAAATGTCGCGGCAAGTGATAAAGAAGAGAACATCAGCTTTCTTCTGAGCAGGGCTAATTCTGGAGGAAGCAAACGGGTTCCTAAGGTTAAGAAGCTAATGTATTACTCCGACAAACCTGAACAAATTTCAATCAAAGCGGTAAGCTTGGATGCTATCCTTGAGAACAAGAGCTTCGACGTTATCATCATGGATATAGAGGGGTCAGAATATTTTGCGCTAAAGGGAATGCAGGAGATTCTCGCGAACAGCAAAGTCCTTGCTGTCGAGTATTTGCCACATCATCTCAGGTATGTAAGCGGCGTTACGGTGGACCGATTTCTTTCAGTGATAACGCCGCACTTTCCCGTACTGACGATCCCATCTAAAGGCATTACTCTTAGGCAGCCTGCTGATGCCTTGAGGCTTCTGACCAATATGTATAATCATGATGAAGGAGATGACGGGATCGTGTTCCAAAAAGGTTAAGGTACATATGCTTCTCACATCTTTGAACCCACGCTCTAATCTTGCATCCGTGTAGTGTAAAATGAATAGTTAGGCGCTGGCGCGCCGTGGAGACTATGGTTGCATGAGGCCGCTTCCTGACATCGGCGTTGTCATTTTGCACGGCGGCGATCTCGCGCGCACTGGAGAAGCACGCGCTTCGCTGGCGCGCGCCGGACACCGGCAGGGCGAAACGCTGGCCGTGGTTAAGGCTTGCCACGCCGGGGAAGCGGGCGCGCTGGAAAGGGAGTTCGGCCCGGGCCGGGTTTTGGTCGAGAACAAAGAGTCCAATGGGCTTGCCTCGCTTCTGAACCGCGGAGTGGTTGCGGCGCTTGAGGCCGGCTCCGATTACGTGCTCATCCTGGACGCATCATGCCGTCTTGAAGATAACGCATTGGCTCCCCTGCTGATAGCACTGGAGGCTCAACGCTTCTCGGGGGCGGCCTGTCCAGTGGTTGTCGGAGACGAGAACGGCGCGGTCTTTTCTTTTGGAGGCCGAGTCAAAAACTGGACCGGCGGCCCATGCTTCCGCCTGAGCGGGACGCGCAAGGACAGCTCGGCGTTGCGGCAATGGGAAACGGCCGGGTACGCTCCTTTCCAGTGCGTTCTTTTCAAGAGAGAATTTCTTGAAGACGTCGGCCTCTTTAACGAAGCTTACGGCTCGTCCGCTTTCGACGCCGAGCTTGGGCTTCGCGCTTCGAGGGAGCATTGGAGCATCATAGCCGTTCCCCAAAGCGTCGCGACTATTTCATCGCAAGATGATGTGGTCATGGACCGAGCCTCCACGGCCTTTGAACAGGCGCGCAATCCGTTGTGGCTCCTGAATGGTTACGGAGTTCCAGTGAAGAGGCTTGTGGCGCTGGTAGTTCGCATGGGGTGCATCTGGCCGTTGGAGTTTGCCTCGAATCTTTTCAGGGGAAGGTTCAGGGCCACATGGGCGGTAATCAGAGGCTCCTTGCAGGGCATCTTCAACCGGGGCTTTGAAACCGGCGGCCATCTGGCGGTGCCTTTGAAGGGAAGAAAACACCAAGTCAGGACGCCGGCTCCAAGCGCTTTTGTCATGAAGCATCTAATCTAATAGGCATCGGTCCGCCGCCACGAACGGCCGTAAGATTCTTGATAGAAGGGCTCATTGGTTGGACGTCTCGCCCGTTGCCTACGTCCTGCGCCGCAAGGCTCTCGCCGCGAGATAATCTCATTGCTCCGCTTCCAGCGCCATCGTTAGCTCCCGCCTTGCCAGAACTGGCTTGCTCGGGTACAATAATTACAGAATTTCAAAGGCGGATGCTTGCGGAAAAAGTGAAATAAATTATACGAATAAAGGCTAAAACAAGAATTCGTTAACGCCTTGCCAGCGGTGTCTTTCTTGATCGCCGCGAACAGCTCCGTCCCGCAGACGAAGACATCTTTTACCGGAGTAAACATTTCAGCCTTTTGGCCCCTGGCGCTCTTCTTCGTATTCTCCTCCATAGCCTTCGGCTGCATGGAGGGTTGGGCTATCGCCACGTGCGAGGTGATCTTGCTCGTTGGAGCGGCCTTAGTAGGATGGACCGGCAAGGACTTCTGGCGGATTCCCAGGCGTCTATGGCTTCCGGCTCTGCTCATCGTGGTTCTCGCATGCATAGGGCTCGTGCAGCTTGTTCCACTTCCAGCCGGCTGGTGGCACTCCTGGGGCTCCGAGCGCTACGCAAGGTATTCAGACGGCGCGAAGGGAGAAGCGCTTCTTCATTCGGACGACTACATCCAGGATCCTTTCTCGCCCAAGAGCAATGCACACGAAGAGAACTGGACGCCTCTTACGCCGAATCCTCCAGCTTGGATCCCCGCCAGCTTCACGCCCGCGGCGACGGGCCGCGCGCTCATCGCGCTAGCGGCCGCCCTCTGCCTCATCCTGCTCCTGGAAAGGCTGGCGGAAGAGGGCCGGGGGCGGCTCAGACTTTTGGGCTGGATCGTCGGTGTGATGGGGCTGCTCGTTGTGGCTGTCGCCATGATCCAGCACCACAATGAAGCCCGAAAAGCGATTCTCTGGATACGGGAATCCACCCGGGCTGGGAACGCCTTTGGCCCGTTTGTCAACGGCAATCACGGTGAGGCATTCGTCAACGTAGCGCTCCCGCTCCTCTACTATCTCACTTGGAGGGCCTCCTACTTTCAGAAGAAAATTGCGGACAGGATCGGGATCAAGGCGATCGCCCTTGCCCTCCTTGCCCTTCAAGTGACCGTGCTGGCCGTCAGCCATTCTAAAGGCGCCTTTCTGGCACTCAGCCTTTATCCTTTGGCCTTCATCTTGCGCGGGGCCAAAAAGCGCGGCCGGTGGGCACAGCGAGCCGTGGCAACCACGTATGCTCTCTTGCTTGGAGCAGTCATGGTTATGGGCGTCTGGAGCGGGCTGATCTCGGATGACGGCCATTTCGACATTGACAGGAGCGTTCCTCTCAACCACTACGTGATTGGCCACGGCATCAACAGCTTTGAAGGACGACTTCCAGCCGAAATCTGGAACGCATCCCTTTTCACAGCCGGCGTGAGGAACACCGCCGTTGAAAACGAATACCTCCAGCTTCTCTTTGAAGGCGGCATTCTTTCCGCCCTTCTGGGCGTTGTCATGGGTGGAGCGATAATCTATCTGGCCATTGAACTTGCCCTTTAGGGACGCGCTTCGTGGTGGCTCGCCCCGGGGCTTGCCGGTGAAGCCCTCCACGCCCTTGTGGATTTTACCGGTCACGTTTTTCCCATCGTGGGGGCGATCCTGTTAGTTTCGGTCATAGGCATGACAGCGCTCGAGGGAAACGGGAACCATCAAGAGAAAAGTCGAATCGCTGGGCCGCAAAACCAACGATGAAACAAGTAATGATGTCCCGCCTTTTCGGGATTGCGGCAATAATGACTGCTGGCTTGGCCATCGTTAAAGTGGCTCCGACGATTCCGCCAGGAACGGACGATGTCTTGTTCGGCCAAGGCGCTTTCGCCATTCTAACAAGAGCGGAGGACGCGGTCCGAGAGGGACATTCCAATGAGGCGCTCGCCGACTTCAAGACGGCTTTTTTAAGAGCGAAGCGCGAGGGACGCAAAGACCTGGCCAACCGCATACTCGTGAGAATGTTCGGCTCCGGCAAACAGCTTGCTAAAGTATCGTTCGAGTCGGGGTGGCCGCTTCTTTCGCAAGCGGCCCTTCTGTCGCCTGATTTTTCAACGCGTTCAGTGCGTGTCGAGAGATGGGTGCTCGAAAACGTTCCTTGCGACGGGCGATTCGTATACGTCTTGATAGATAACAACGGCATGGCTGATACATGGCGGACTCGCCCT
>DAHXMK010000361.1 GCA_027365515.1 Candidatus Aminicenantota bacterium | reverse complement strand
GAAGCACGAATATGGTTATGGCGTACTGCTTCCAGTGCTCGGCGGCGTCCGGCACCGTGACGATGAAAAACGCGAAAACGAACGGCAGGGCGAAAATGACGGGCACGATCTCGGCGAGAAAAACGCGCGTCCTCAGTTGCGCCCTGCTGTTGATCGCCCCTTTCAGAAAAGAGAGCGCCATTGACCTCTCCCTCCGAAGTTCCGGCGGACCCTTGGAAGGTTCGCCTCGTCGTTGCGGTTAGTGTATCATAAAAACGGCCGAGCGGCCGGAGGCTACCATGGTCAAGAGGCTTGATGAGTTCAGGTCGTTCAGGGAGAAGATGAACGCCCGCATTCTTGAAAGCGGCCACAAGGGAATTCAGCGCTTTTTCGCTCTGGATTCGCAAGCCTACCAGGAGGGAGCGCTTCCGCCCAAGACCAAGGAGCTGATGGGGCTTTGCGCCTCGATGGTGCTTAGGTGCGACGACTGTATCGCCTACCACGTGATACGGTGCAAAGAGGAAGGCTGCTCCCGTAATGAGCTGATGGAGGCTTTCAACGTCGCCCTTGTAGTCGGCGGCTCGATCGTCATCCCCCACCTCAGGCGCGCCGTGGCCCTGCTCGACGAGATGGAAACACCCGGCGGCGGGGAGTGATAATTATCCGGGCCATTCTTGGCTACTTCATTGAAGGAGGAGCGCGGTGAAGCGCGACCAACTTGAACGGTATCTGCGAAAGTACCTTCGGCTGAACGAATTCGACGACTCGTCGCTGAACGGCCTTCAGGTCGAGGGGGCCGATGAGATATCCTCCGTCGCATTCGCCGTTTCGGCGTGCGCCGAAGCCTTCAGAAAGGCGGCGGCTCGGAACGCCGGCGCGCTCGTCGTCCACCACGGCCTTCTCTGGAAGGGACGCGAACCGGAGCGCGCGACCGGGCCAATGGCCGAAAGGCTTCGACTGCTCATCAAAAACGACATCAGCCTTTTCGCGTACCACCTTCCTCTCGACGCCCACGAGGAATGCGGCAACAACGCCGTAGCCGCGAGAGCGCTCGGGCTTTCAAAGCTAGAACCCTTCGGCGACTACCACGCCATGAAGATCGGCTGGAAGGGAGTCCTGAAAAGTCCGCTCCGGCTTGACAAATTCGTCGCCCGGCTTGAAAAGTACTACGGCCACGAGGCAATGGTGGTGAAGGGTGGGCCGGAAACGATCAGGCGCGCCGGCATCGTCTCGGGCGGCGCCGCGGGAGAGGCGGTGCAGGCCGCCCTTGAAGGGCTCGATCTTTACGTCACCGGCGAATCGTCCGAACCGATCACGTATCTGGCTCGCGAATCGCGGCTCAATTTCGCCGCCTTGGGCCATTACGCGACCGAGCGGGTCGGAGTCATGGCGCTGGCCGCCCACATAAAAAAGAAGTTCGCCGTCGAGACTTTTTTCATTGAGCTTGATAACAGGGCCTGAAGCATGAAAGGCGCATTCTCGCGAGGGAAAGCCACGATGGAAAGCGTCGAATCAATCGCCAGAAGGATACGGGTCGCGCGCGGCGACGAGCCGGCCGATCTTCTCTTCGTCAACGGGCGCGTCATCTCAACATTCACCTCGGAGGTCATCGAAACCGAAGTGGCGGTCGCCGGGGGCAGAATAGCCGCGCTGGGCGGCGGCGCAAGGAAGGCGAAAGAGACCGTTGACCTCAAGGGCGCGTACCTTGCCCCATCCTTCACCGACGCCCATATCCACGTCGAGTCCTCGATGTTGACGCCGGAAGGCTTCGCCGAAGCGGCCGTCCCTCACGGCACCGGCCTCTGCGTCAGCGACCCCCACGAGATCGCCAACGTCCTCGGCCTCGATGCGCTCGACTACATGAAACGCGCCGCCGACACCCTTCCACTGGACATTCTCTTCACCGTCCCATCGTGCGTTCCAGCCACCTCGATGGAGACCTCCGGAGCGGCCCTGGGGCCCGAAGAGATAGAGCGGGGCTTCGGAATACTGGAGGATGCTCCCGCCCTTTCGGAGATGATGAATTTCCCCGGCGTGATTTTCCAGGACCCGGGCGTGCTTGCCAAGATCGCGGGAGCCCACGCCAGGGGCGCGGCGATTGACGGCCATTCGCCCGGCCTCTCCGGCGCGGACTTGGATGGCTACATCAGCGCCGGAATCTCCACTGACCACGAGTGTTTGACCGCCGCCGAATCGTCCGAAAAGATGCGCCGTGGGATGTACATTTTCATGCGCGAGGGCTCCGCGGCCAAGAACTTCCTCGATCTGCTTCCGGCGGTCAATCCCGGGAATCTCCACCGTGCCTGCATCGTCTCGGACGACCTCCATCCCGACGACCTTCTCTCCGAGGGCCACATGGACAGGGTCCTCCGGAAAGGCGTTGCCTCGGGCCGTGACCCGCTCGACCTGATAAGGATGGTGACGCTCAACCCGGCCACGGCTTATGGATTGAAATGGCGAGGTGGAATCGCCCCCGCATATTTCGCCGACCTGGTCGTGCTTGAAGAGCTTGGCGGCTTCAACGTCCGGGAGGTTTACCACCGTGGCGTCAGGGTGGCGAGCGGTGGCAAACTCCTGGCGCCGGTCTCAAGGAAGGACGCTTCCGCCGCGCTTTCCAGCGTCCATCTGCCCTCGGACCTCCACGCGCGGTTCGGCGCGTGGCCTCTAAGCGGCCGCGTCCGGGTCATAGGCGTCGAGCCTTCGCAGATAACGACGCGAAGCGAAACCTTTGATGCCTCCGAAGCCGGGCCCGGAAAGCATATCCAATTCGCCGCCGTCATCGAGCGCCACGGCAGGAGCGGCAATGTCGGCCTCGGCTTCGTCTCCGGCTTTGACTTGCAAGCTGGCGCCCTCGCCTCCACCGTGAGCCACGACAGCCACAACCTCGTTGTTGTCGGATGCACCCCAAGCGAAATTGAATTCGCCGCGAGGACCGTCGCCTCCATGGGAGGAGGCCTTGCCGCCGTGCGCGGAAGTGAAGTTCTCGCGAAGCTTCCATTGGAAGTGGCCGGCCTTATGTCGCGAGGAACCGCCGCCCAACTGGCTTCCGGTCTGAGAGAACTTCACGCCGCCGCAAAATCATTAGGCTGCCCGCTCCCCTCCCCCTTCATGACCCTTGCATTCATCGCACTGCCGGTCATCCCCAGCCTCAAGCTCACCGACAAGGGCCTCGTTGACGTCGGCAGATTCGCCATCGTCCCTCTCGAAGCCGAGTAGCGGCATTCTGCCATCATGGTCCCGGCTTATCCGCCCAGGCTACGGCCCTTCATAGCGCTCGACGCGCAGGATCGGCTTGCCTCCGATCTCCTTGAGCGGGAAGTAGAGCAGGTGCGTGGAACGGTCAACTCCAACGACGTGCGCGTCCGGAGCAAAGAAACCTTCGGCCACCTTTTTCAATCCCCCGCCGGATACGTCAAAAACGGAGACTACGCCGGACTCGGAAGCGACGAAGAGCCGGTGCGTGGCCGGGTCCACGTCCAGAACATCAACGTCTCTTCCCACGGGCGCGACAGCCGTGACCTTGTTCTCAGTCAGGCTGAAGCTGCTGACGACCGAGTTCTCCTCGCCGGCGATGAAGGCGGTCTCGGTGGAAGGGTCAATCGCGATGCCGTGGGCGCCCTCGACACCGGGCAATGGATATCGGCCCGCCACCGTCATCTTTTCCGGATCTATCGCCACGAGTTCGTTTGAAGAGCCGACCGCCACCAGCACGCGCCCCGACTTTGGATCGAAGCGGGTGTTGCCGACATCTCCGCCTACCGGAATCTTCTTGAGGACCTTGTCCGTCTTGGCGTCAATCACCACATCGTTGCCGCCGTGCTGGTCCGTCACGAAAAGCCTCTGGAGCGAAGGGACGTAGTCGAGCCCATCAGCGTTCCCGGCGGCGATGCGGGCCAAAACCTTGAGAGAGCCGGAGTCCATGACAACCACTTCGCCGCTCCCGGCCGCCGCCGCGTAGAGGCGGCCTAGTTCGGGAACCGAAAGCACTCCCCTGACCCTGGGCGTCCCCTTTCCCTCGGCCGCGACTTTCAGGCCGGCCGTATCCACCGAAATAACCGACCCATCGCCCATGTGGGCGAGAAAAGCCCGATGCCCCGCCGAGTCAATCGAAATGTAATCCATTCGGGTCGCTCCGCCAGGCAGAGCAACATCGGCGACCAGATGTAAAGGAAGCGCCTTTACGGCGCCTTTCAATTGCGCAGCGCCGCCTTGCCCTGAAACGGCCAGAACCGATAGAAGAAGAACCGTTCTCATCAAATTGCCGATCTTCATGACTTTCTCTCCTGCTTCGCAAGTTGGAGCGCCTTACCCGCAAAA
>DAHXMK010000360.1 GCA_027365515.1 Candidatus Aminicenantota bacterium | reverse complement strand
GATCTGCCAGTTGTCTCCGGCGTAGCGGGCGGGGAGCTTGAGGTAGAAGGTTCCGGTGTTGGAGGAGCCGGGGTAAACGTCTATCTCGAGGTTTCTGTTGAGGGTGCCGGGGTAAGTGGCGCTCAAGCCCCAGTCGGTATTGGAGGAATCGCTCCATACGTCGTTGTCGTTCGCTTCGTAGGGAGGGACGGCGGGAGCGCCCTTGGAGGCCCATCCCCCGGGCGGGGCGTAGGCGGCAATGTCGGGCGGGTCTATCAATCTGAGGTGGACGGGGACGTTGTACCAGCCCCTGACGCTCAGTTGGACCAGCCTGTCAGCAACCTGGTACGAGGTCAGGTAAGGGTAGTTCTGTCCAGAGTTGTTAAGGATCACGGCTTTCGGAGCGTTGCCCGAGACGGAGTACTCCGCCAGGAACTCGAAATCCAGCTTGCCGTTCAGCGCGATAACGTCGGCGCCGAGATACCTCGGCGAACTGCTTTGGGCAAGGGAGGCGATGGCGTTCTGGTTGTAAGCCATCGTCCTTGGCTTGTTGCCGTAGTAATACCGGTCGTGGCTCGCCGTGCTGGCATCCAGGTCCACCCTCAGGCTGTTCGGCGTCTGTGAGAGCGACGAGTGGTAATATGTCTGCGCGTTCTGCGGGTTGCCGCCAGGCGCCGTGACGTACATGGCCCAAAGCCTCGCGTCGCCGAGGTTCAACTGGTGCGAGAGGCCGACGTCCAATCCTGCCGGATCCGGGAACGACCAGTACGGATAATTGCCGTAGTTGTCGGTTATGGCCGAGCCGTTGTTCGCCGGGAAGCGCACCGGCGTTGAAGCGCCCGCGCCGCCCGTGGCGTCGGCCACGTATGCCGCCGAGCCGTCCGGGTCGGCGGCGATTCCAACGGGCAGGACGGAGCGGGTGAAGTTGGGCGAGTGCGCCGTGTCGGTGGTGTTCGCGTAGAGCGTTACCGCGCCAGAGTTCACGTCAATCTGGTCAATCTCCCCAACCCCCGCCACGCCGTCAACGACAAGAATCTTCCCGGCGGCGGTGTACTGGGAGAGGTACGGCTTAGTGTATGTGGTGATTGTCCTTACAACCACCGGGTCGTGCTCGAAGATGTCAATCTCGTCTATCTTGGAATCGGCCGCGACCCAGACGTGGCCGGTAGGCGGCGCGTAAACAATGCACCTGATTGACGTGTAGGCCGGAATGTTCCTGGGGTAAAGGTGGATAAAGGGGGCGCTGGGCGGAAAGCGGCCGTGGGTGGCCACAAAAGCGTACGCCCCGCGCCCGTCGTCTGGGATGGTGAACGAGGCCGAATTCGCGTAGCCGTTTCCGCCATCGGTGGCGGCGGTTGCTTGCACGTTCCTTGCCGCAAGGCCGAGAAAGTTCTCCTGGGGGATCAGGTCGAAGGAATTGCCGTCAAGGGTGACGGCGTCGCCCCACCAGAGGCCGTCCTGCTGAATAGTCGGCGCTGGAATGTCGGGATATGGGTCGTAGCCGTTCCCTTGCTCCGCCGGGCTGACGCCGTTGGTGTCGGTGAGGGCGAAGCACTCGAGGGTTGCCGAAGCGGTCGCAGCGACTGTCATCGCCGAGATGGCCGTGTTCGCCGCAAGCGTCCTGTCCCCGCGCTGAAAGCTGGGGTCGGTGCTGTAGGAGACGGTGTAGGGAGATGTCCCGCCGGACCAGCTCAGGCCAAGCTGCCAAGTACCGCTTCCGGAATCCCATGTTTTCGAAAGCATCAGCACTACGCCATCAGCCGCTTCAGGCAGCGGCGGCGTCGCGCTTGGCGATTCAACGGTGGACATCACGGGGGCATTCGCGCATTGCTCTGGTGAAATGGCTGCCGCCCGTCCGCCGGGGCCTCCATCCAATTGGCAGGCCACGGCAGGAAGACCAAGCGACAGCGGCGCCACGGGCGGGAGGCGGCGGGTTGCCTGGCGTGGCCCTTGAGCCCGAAGCATAGCCGCCGCGTCTGCTCCCGGCGCGCCGCCAGCCGCTTGCGCCAGCGCGGCAACCGAGCCCGCCGCGCAAAGGACCGCCGCGAATACCGCGAACGTTGACGCGCCCCTCAAGGCGTGAACTCTTTTCAATGGATTCATTTTCAGAGCCTCTCCTCATTGCTACAAGCAAAGGCTAGCCCGCTGCCTTGCAAATGTCAAGAGGCGTGTCCAGCCCAAGAAGAAGTCAGGCCAAGGGCAAGGATTGTGAAAGATGAAGGTCAGACTGTAGGCGACCAAGCTGCAATCTTAAGGCAAAGCATCTCTTGTCGCAGCAAGCCTTCACGCTTTACTCGTCCCTCTTCAATCTGCGGTTCTCAAGCATAATCCGGCGCCATTCAAGCGCCCTCTCGATGGCCAGAAGGACCTGCTCCTTCCGAAACGGCTTGGCGATGTAATCGTAGGCCCCCTGGCGCACCGCTTCTTGCGCCGACTCCAGGCTCCCGTAGGCGGTTATGATCACCACCGGTATGGTGGCGTCCTTCTGGTGGACTTTCTCCATCACTTCGAGCCCGTCCCTGCCGAGCATCTTGAGGTCCGTGATCACGAGGTCGAAAGCATTCTCCTCCATCAGCTCTTCAA
>DAHXMK010000355.1 GCA_027365515.1 Candidatus Aminicenantota bacterium | reverse complement strand
CCCGTCCCGCAGTTCGCCCACCTTTCGATGATTCTCGGCCCGGACGGCGGCAAGCTTTCAAAGCGCCACGGCGATGTCAGCGTTGACGCCTTTCGCGGCAAGGGTTTTCTGCCGCAGGCTTTGGACAACGGCCTGGCGCTTTTGGGCTGGAGCGATCCCGATGGCGAGGAGGTCTTTGACCTCTCCAGCCTGGTTGGACGCTTCAGTCTTGAGCGGGTCAATAAGGCCGCCGCGGTTTTTGACGCCGCCAAGTTCCGCCACCTGAACCGCGAGCACCTCAAAAAGCTCGGCGACGAGGAGCTTCATCTTAGGTAATACAAATAGATAACATATGGCACAAATAGCTCTAAAGTGGACCTCTGTATTTCAGGATATTCTGCGGCGAATGCCCTGACCATTTCACTAATGTTGAAATCCTTTAGGTCTGAATATCTGCCGCCTTGAGGTGTGTAATATATGGAGCTTTTAGGGCATTCCAATTCTTTTCGCAGTTGCTTCATGAATTGTCGAAGCCTGTCGATTCTAGCCGGGTCGTAGGTCCCAAGCTTCTTCTCTCTTAGCCTTCGCTTAATCTTCTTATCGGATTGTTCTTCGGCTCGCGCGGAATATTCAAGAGCAAGAACGGCCAGGATCTCGCTTTCATAGGTTGGCGGCAAACTAGAGCGGTTTTTCATCGGTTGCGTATCGCCTCCACTCATTGCCCCCAAACTTTTTTGCGAAAGACTGCCAAGCGAGAAAGCTTCGAAGGCCCGACACTCGAAGCCTGATTGAGGCCTCGTGAAACTGGCTGTTAGGCTATTCGCGCTTTTCAAGTAGTGCCTGTTCAGCTTTGCACCCCACAAAGACGGCGATATGAATGCCTTCTCGATCAATTCTATAGAGCCAATCAGGAAGCGATGGTTCCTGATCTTTGAATGGTCTCCTTTCGAACAGCATTGGAACATCTTTTTCGCTAAAGCGCATGTGCCGTTGTTGATAGATCCAGCGACCTTTGTAGCCTTCCGATGTATAGAAATGGAAGAAGACCTTGTGATGAATTTTCTCAGACGAGGGTTTGTGACCATGCTCGCTCATACAGAATCTTTTTTAAATAGCTAGCGGCCATGCTGTCCGCTGAAACTATGTGTTATGTGCCCCCTTGGGCAGAAGATGGTTCGCCGGTGCCCACTGACGAATGTTCTGGCCTCCGGAACCAGATGAGCTCTACTGGCGCGCCATCGTGAAGAATCATGGCGGACCGGACCCCCTCGGACGGAGACCCCGGCGGGTAGATGACGTGCTGTCCCTCAAGGGCCGCGTCGAGGTCGTCAACCTCGAACGCGACATGCGGAATAGTGCGAATGATTTCGGGAATTGGACTTCCGGGCTCGAAGCGCATCCATTCGATGCCGTAAGGACTCGAGCTGAAGCCGGAGACGAAGAGGCCAAATGGTTGCAGGTGCACTTCGTTGGCCCTGACTTCGTGGGTCGGAATGCCGATGTGGTGAAAGCGCCAGCCAAGTTTCTCAATGACGGAAGGCGCTTCATGATCCAGCCGGCGAGCGGCGGCGAGTCCGCACGGCAGGGGGGCAGGCAGGTCAGACATGGACACCTCTTTGTGGGGAATGTAGGCGGCCCATCTTAACGCAAGGCCGCCTAGCACCTATTAGACTGAATACAGAACGGGCTATATGGCGAGCTGACACAGCAGCTGCAATCCCTCTCATGCCTCGACTCTATTCTTACCGCTTGGCGTTGTCAAACGCGGGCGGGGGGGGGAGAATGTCCCCGCCAGCGCTTTGCGTTCATGCTTGCGCGTGCCTTGCATCTTTCACTGCTCACGACTCACTACTCACCAATCACCTGCAATCGGCGTCTGGAGACGCCTCCTACAACCTCTCACGTCTAAACTTTCTTACTCTCTAACTTTCTCACGCCTTCGTGGCAAAGCCTTCACGCGCTCTTCAGCCGCTCGCGCAGTTGCTTGACGCGGTCTCTCAGCTGCGCGGCCTTTTCGTACTGGTAAACCTCGGCGGCGGCGAACATCTCCTTTTCGAGGGTGGCGATCTCCTTGGCGATCGCCTCCGCGTCCATGTATGGGGCCTCTTCCTCGGCGACGGCCGTCGCGTCGTAGTAGTCCCTCTCGAAGACGCTTGAAAGGATGGTGTCCAAGTTCTTCACGATGCTCTGAGGCGTTATGCCGTGCTCAACGTTATAGGCGCGCTGCTTCTCCCGCCGCCTTTTTGTTTCCGAGAGCGCCTGCTCCATCGCGCCGGTGGCGCGGTCGGCGTAAAGTATCGCCTTCCCCTCGACGTTGCGGGCGGCTCGGCCCATCGTCTGTATCAGCGCGCCGCGGCTTCTAAGGAAGCCCTCCTTGTCGGCGTCGAGGATCGCCACGCGGCTCACTTCGGGAAGATCGAGCCCCTCCCTGAGAAGGTTGACGCCGACCAGAACCTCGATCTCGCCCTTGCGGAGGCTCCTCAGAATCTTCACGCGCTCGAAGGTCTCAACTCCGCTGTGAAGGTAGCCCACCTTGAGGCCTAGCTCCTTGAAATAGTCCGACAGCTGTTCCGCCATCTTCTTGGTGAGCGTCGTCACGAGGACGCGCTGGCCCTTTGCCACCACCTCTCGGCACTCTTTGTAAAGGTCCTCGACCTGCCCCGTCGCCGGCCGCACCTCGACTTCCGGGTCCATCAGGCCGGTCGGCCTGACGACCTGCTCGGCCGTGACACCTTCGGCCATCTTCAATTCATAAGCGGCGGGCGTCGCCGAAACGTAGACAAGCTGAGGGGCAACGGAGAGAAACTCCTCGAACGTCAGCGGCCGGTTGTCGAGCGCCGAGGGGAGCCTGAAGCCGTAATCAACCAGAGTCTGTTTCCTGGAGCGGTCGCCGCGCACCATCCCCTGAAGCTGCGGCACCGACATGTGGGACTCGTCCAGGAAAACGAGCGCGTCGGTCGGCAGGTACTCGATCTGCGTCGGCGGCGGCTTGCCCGGCGCCCTGCCGGTGAAGTGGCGGGTGTAGTTCTCGACGCCGTTGCAGAAGCCGATTTCGGCCATCATCTCGATGTCGAACCGCGTCCTTTGCGCGAGGCGCTGCGCTTCGAGGAGCTTGCCCTCCGATTCGAGCGCCAGAAGGCGCTCCTTCAGCTCCGCCTTGATGGTGTCAAGCGCGGCGAGCACCTGCTCCCTCGGAGTGGCGTAGTGGGTGCGCGGGTAGATCGTGAGCGACGGAAGCTCGCCCTCGATCTCGCCGGTAAGCGGGTCTG
>DAHXMK010000338.1 GCA_027365515.1 Candidatus Aminicenantota bacterium | reverse complement strand
TCTCGCGCGGCAGCTTCCCTCGAACCAGCCTCCGCCAAGAGTGAAGCTTCCATGAACTTCGCCGGGGAAGCGTATGAGGGCGGCGCCGTGCGCGCGGCCATCTTCATTTGATCCAGCGCCACAGTTTTGTCGCCGAGCTTCAGGGAAGCCCAAGCAAGCTTGTAGAGGGCGGCGCTCCTCGCGGCCTCCGTCGCCGGCTGTGAATCAAGCAGCGCAAGATGGCCGCGCGCGGAAGCGAAATCGCCGTGGACGAAATCGAAGCTGCCCAAGGCGTAGAGCGCGTCGCCGCGCCGCGTGTCGTCTTTGGGAAGCTCCTTTTCAAGCCAGCTTTCGTAGGAGCGCGCCCTCGCCGCGTCGTCGCTTCTCAAGCAGGCCCAGAGCGCGCGAAGCACCACGTCGCACAAGGCCGGTTTCACGCCGGTCTTCTTTGCCAGGGCATCGGCTTCGCCGAAGAGGTCGTCGTTCCACCTCAAGGCATAAAGCGCGTTGGCGCGAAGGACTTCCTCCTCTTCGCTTTCTTTTGCCGAAAGCCTCTTAGCGCCGAGCGGTTGGAGAATGTCCCACCCGTCGAGCGCCCTGCCGTGGGCGATGAAACTCCTCGCCAACGCGAGCGCCGCGCGAGGCTCCGAAGGTGCAGTCCGTGCTTTGGGAAAATCTTTCGCGAGGATCAGCCCCGCCTGGTGGCCGTAAGGAGTGGCGAGGTCTTTCAGGTAGAGGTTCTTCAGAATGCCCGCCGCGCGGCCCCCCTGGCCGCAGCGCATGAGCGCTTGCGCCTGCCGGAACAGGCACGAAGCTTTGGAGGCCTTATCAAGAGTAATCTCTTCAAGCCGTCCCCACGTCTTCGACGATGCTCCGAAGTCGCCCGCCCGTTCGGCCAGTTCGGCAAAGAGCGTCATGGCCTCACGATGAAGCGAGCCGGTGGAGCGCCCAGCCATCAAAGGCTCCAACTCCTTCATCCCTTCGGCTGGCCTTCCGGCGGCGCCGAGCGCCTTCGCGCGCAGGTAACTGGCGTATGGGGCAAAAGGAGATTTGGCGGGCCAGGCATAGGACAGCGCGGCAATCGCGCCTTGGGCCTCGTCTTCACCCAACAGCGCCGAGGCCAGCGCAAGCCTTGCCGCTTCGGCGTCGCGACCGCTTGCCTCGGGCAGGTAGCTTTGCAGCAACGAGGCCGCCGCGGCGTAGTCCGAGCCCTCCATCAGCTTTCCCGCCTGCTGAATCGGCTGTGGAAGAACCGGCGCGGCTTGAGGTGCTTGCTGGGCCGGGAGGGCGGTGGCGTTCAATAGAGCGGCGAGGCAGGATAACCACAGGTTGATTAAATGCGGTGCGTACTTTTTCCTAGCCTTCAATTCAAGTATCCCATCAGCTGCCTGTTCTTCTTTGAGCGCTGGAGCTTTTTCATCGCGGAACTCTCGATCTGCCTGACCCGCTCGCGGCTCAGCCCGAGCTTTTCCCCAGCCTGCTTGAGCGTGTGGGGGAGGTTGTCGTCGAGGCCGTATCGCAGCTTCAGCACTTCGCGCTCCTTGTCGTCGAGATCCCTGAGCATCCTGTTGACCAGCGAGCGGAACGACTCGTCCATCAGCCTCTGGTCAACGGGCGGCATCGTCTCCTGCTCGATTTTATCCAGAAGCTGGAAGTCGCCGTCGTCGCCAGAGCCGGCGGTTTCGAGCGGCACGTCCTCGTTTTGCGCGGACATCAGCGTCTCGATGTTCTCCCTCGAAACGTCAAGCTCCTCGGCGATCTCCTCGGCCGTCGGCGCTCTTTCGAGGACCGGGGTCATAGCGGCTATCGTCTTGTGGATGTTGTAAAGAAGGTTGGCCTGCTTCTGCGGAATCCTGAATGGGCCGCCCTGCTCCGATATCGCGTGGATGATGGCCTGGCGAATCCACCAGACGGCGTAAGTGATGAAGCGCGTCCCCTTCTTGGGGTCGAAGCGCTTCGCCGCTTCCATCAGGCCAATGTTCCCCTCGTTGATCAGGTCCTGAAACGAGAGGCCCCAGCCGCGGAACTTTTTCGAGAATGAAACGACGAACCTCAGGTTGCTCTCGACGAGCTGCTTGAGCGCCTCGCCGTCCCCGCGCTGAATCCTTGTGGCGAGCTCCTTTTCCTTCTCCGGCGTCAGGAGCGGAAATCTGGATATCTCCCTGAGGTAGCGCTTGAGAAGGACCGCTTCCTCGCCCGAGGTGAAGCTATTCCTCTGTGCCACCGGAGCGCTCCAGCTTTCCCAGCAAGACGCGGACGGATTTGGGCGGCAGCCTCGCGAGGGCCGCGGCCTTCTTGACTTCGGACTTCGTGGCTCCGCTCTGCTGGACCTGCTCCATCAGGAAGGCGAGAAACGAGTTCATCTCCACCTGCATCATGGCCATCTTGTCGCGCATGTTGAGCACGACCTCGACGCCGGCCAGGTTGACGCCGAGGTTCCTCGTCAGGTTCAGGATGACTTCGAGCCGCTCCAAGTCCTCGTCGCTGTACAGCCTCGTATTGCCCTCGGTGCGTGACGGGCGAAGCAGGCCGTCCTTTTCATAGAGCCTGAGCGTCTGCGGGTGCAGGTCGTACCGTTGCGAGACGGCGCTGATCATGTAGAAGCGCTTGCCAGTCTGTTTCGGCGGCCTTCGGGGCATCTCGCTTCCCCTTTCTGCTTGCGGCTCGGGCGGCGGCGGCGGTGCCGCCTTCAGCTTCCCTTGGATGAATTATACGAGCGCGGGTTCTCCGGATTCAACCTGGCGAATTCCCGAAGGAGTTCCTTGCTCTTTTCATCAACGACGGACGGGACCGCCACTGTCACTTCGGCGAGAAGGTCGCCAGGCGCCGCGCCCCTGGGCGAAGGCATCCCGCGCTCGCGAAGGCGGAAGACCTGCCCTGAGGCCGTCCCCGGCGGGATCTTCAGCATCGCGCCGCCGGAGAGCGTCGGCACTTCGATCTTGGCGCCGAGCACCGCTTCCGAAAAGGTCACGGGGACCTTCACCTTCAGGTGAGGCCCTTCCCTGAAGAAGAGGGGATGCGGCTGCACGTGGGTCTCGATGTAGAGGTCGCCCGGTTGCGCGCCCCCGCTTCCCGCCTGCCCCTTGCCTTTCAATCTCACGCGGGAGCCGGTGTCCACGCCGGCCGGGATGGCCGCGTCAACGGTCTCGCTCGCCTCTTTGGCGCCGCTCCCGCCGCACTCTTTGCAAGGTTCCCCGGGGTCGGCCCCGGTGCCGTGGCAGGAGGGACAGGGCTGGGCGAAGGAGAACGGCCCCTTTGAGAGCCCGATTTTTCCAGTGCCCCCGCAGCGGCGGCATGGCCGCCGTCCTCCGGAAGCTATCCTGCCGGTGCCGCCGCACGATTTGCATGAGACGGTGTGGCGGATCGTCAGCCTGATTTTCTTTCCGGCGAAAGCCTCGCCGAGCGTTACCGTGATGGGGTAAATCAGGTCCTCGCCTTGGCTGGGAGCGGCCTGCTTGCGGGATTGCGCGGCGCCCAGGAAGCTTTCAAAGAGGTCGGAAAAGCCGCCCGCGCCTTGGGGCTGGCCGTTGAAGTCGAAGCCCTCGAACCTGACTCCGTCCCATCCCTTCTCCGCTTCGCCACCCGAATCCCACGCCGCCCCGTACGAATCGTACTTCTTCTTTTTATCGGGATCGCTCAAGATCGCGTAGGCTTCGGAAATCTCCTTGAACCGCTCCTCCGCCGACTTGTCCTTCGGGTTGAGGTCGGGATGGTACTTTCGGGCAAGGCGCTTGTAGGCCTTCTTCACCTCCGACGCCGAAGCCTTCGGAGGAAGTTCGAGCGCTTCATAAAGGTCTCGCCTAGCCATGGCTTTACCCCCGCCGTCGGATGGTCAGTCCACCTTGATCTTTTTGCGGGCGTGCTTCTTTTTCGGTATGGCGAGCGAAAGCAGCCCGTTTTCCAGCGCGGCTTTCACCTTGTCGGATTCGACTGGCGCCGGGAAGGATATCTCCCTGGCGAAGGGGCCGAAGTAGCGCTCGACCCTCTGGACGTTGCTGGGGGAAAGCTCTCTGACGGAGCGCCTCTCGCCGGTGATCTTCAGGTTCTGGCCGGCGAAGGTCACCGAGATGTTTTCAATTGCGACGCCCGGCAATTCGAGGTCCACGTAGTAGTGGCCCTCATCCTCGCTCACGTCGGTTGCGGGAACCCATGCAAAATCGGGGACGGCGGCATGGCCCTCCTCGGGCTGGAGCATTTCGTGGAACATCATGTTGATGCGCCTTTGAAGGTGCATCAGCTCCCGAAGCGACTCTCCCTTCACGGCCATCGGCGCCTCCATCGGGCCGGGGGCGATCCACTCGCCCCCCTTGCCACGGAGCTATTTTACATCTTCAAACTCGGCGTCAATAACGTCGCCCGGTTTTTTCTCGCCGTGGCCGCCTTCCGCGCCCGGAGCGGCGGCTTCGCCGGCGGGCGGCTGTTGCGCGCGCGCCTGGCTGTAAAGGTGCTCGGCCATCTTGTGGGTCGCCTGGTTCAGAGCGTCGGTCGCCTTGCGTATCCCCTCCAGCGTTCCGGCTTCCTTGGCCTTCTTCAAGCCGTCGAGCGCCTCGCGGACCTTCGCCTCCTCATCGGCGGGGAGCTTTCCCGCGTTTTCCTGGAGGAGCTTCTCGGTGCCGTAGAGAAGCTGGTCGGCCTGGTTTTTCGCCTCCACCTCCTCCTTGCGCTTGGAGTCGTCCTGCTTGTGGGCCTCGGCCTCTTTCACCATCTTCTCGACCTCATCCTTGGTCAAGCCCGAGGAGGCGGTGATGGTGATGCTCTGCTCCTTGCCAGTGGCCGTGTCCTTCGCGTGGACGTTCAAAATGCCGTTGGCGTCTATGTCAAAGGAGACCTCGATCTGCGGTATGCCGCGAGGCGCGGGGGGCAGACCGGCCAGCTTGAATGTTCCAAGCAGCTTGTTGTCCCTCGCCATTTGCCTCTCGCCCTGGAAGACGACGATCTCGACTTCGGTCTGGTTGTCGGCCGCAGTCGTGAATGTCTCCTTGCGCTTGGCGGGGATAGTCGTGTTGCGGTTGATGAGGGGCGTTGCTACGCCGCCGAGCGTCTCCACGCCGAGCGTTAAGGGCGTCACGTCCAGAAGAAGAATATCCTTCACGTCGCCGCCGAGGACTCCGCCCTGAATGGCCGCGCCGACCGCCACCACTTCGTCGGGATTGACGCCCTTGTGAGGCTCCCTGCCGAAGAAGTCCTGGACCATGCTCTGGATCTTCGGTATGCGGGTCGAGCCGCCGACAAGAATCGCCTCGTTTATCTTCTGGGGAGATATCTTAGCGTCGTTGAGCGCCGCCTTGCACGGCTCTATCGTCCGCTTGAGGATGTCGCCGCAGAGGTTCTCGAACTGGCTCCTGGTCAGTTTCAAAAGGAGGTGCTTGGGGCCCGTCGCGTCGGCGGTGATGAAAGGGAGGTTGATTTCAGTTTCGAGCGTGCCGGAAAGCTCCGTCTTGGCCCGCTCGCAAGCCTCTTTCAACCGCTGAAGCGCCATCGGGTCTTTGGAGAGGTCAACTCCGTTGTCTTTCTTGAAGTCGTCCACGACCCAGTCAATGAGCCGTTTGTCCAGGTCGTCTCCGCCCAAATGGGTGTCGCCGTTGGTGGACTTCACCTCGATGACGCCTTCGCCGACTTCAAGGACGGAAATGTCGAACGTTCCGCCGCCGAAATCGTAAACGGCGACCACCTCTTCCTTCTTCTTGTCCATGCCGTAGGCGAGCGCCGCGGCGGTCGGCTCGTTGATGATTCTTAGCACTTCAAGGCCGGCGATCTTGCCAGCGTCCTTCGTCGCCTGCCGCTGGCTATCGTTGAAGTAGGCCGGCACCGTTATCACCGCCTGGGAGACCTTCTCTCCAAGGTAGGCTTCGGCGGCCTCTTTCAGTTTTCTCAGGACCATGGCCGATATCTCGGGAGGCGAGTATTTCTTGCCCCTGATCTCGACCCAGGCGTCACCGTTGTCGGCGGGGACAACCTTGTACGGCACCGTTTCGATCTCGTGAGATACTTCGGGGTACTTCCTTCCCATGAACCTCTTTATAGAGAAGACGGTGTTGGCCGGGTTGGTGATGGCCTGCCTCTTGGCCACCTTTCCGACCAGAATCTCGCCTTTGTCGGTGAAGCCGATCACGGAAGGGGTTGTCCTGTCGCCCTCCTGGTTGGGTATGACGACCGGCTGCCCGCCTTCCATCACGGCGACGACCGAGTTGGTCGTTCCCAGGTCAATTCCTATAATTTTAGCCATCTGTCGTTCTCCTTCAGCCTCTCATAGGCAACCTGCTCATTAGCTCTGGTTCAGGGCGTCTCATCACGCCCTTATTCGAGCACTAATATAATTCTTTAGTGTAACTTTGTCAAGTTTTGTTTTTGCCCTTTTTAGTGTAAGCTTTTGACGGCGGAGGAATGGTTTGGCAATATCCTTTGAGGTTACCAAAAGGAGTGGAAGGGCGAGGCGCGGAATATTAACCACTCCGCACGGCGCCGTTCAAACGCCAGCCTTCATGCCCGTGGGTACAAGGGCGTCGGTAAAGGGGCTCCACCCGCCACTGCTGAAAGAGGCCGGCGCCAAGATCATCCTTTCCAACACTTTCCACCTCGCTCTGAGGCCGGGAAGCAAAAGGATAGCCGAACTGGGCGGGCTTCACCGATTCATGGGATGGGATGGCCCTATTCTCACCGATTCCGGCGGGTATCAGGTCTTTTCGCTGGCCAAACTTCGAGACGTGTCGGAGGATGGCGTGGCTTTCTCCTCGCCGGTGGACGGCCAAAAGCTCTTCTTGAGCCCGGAAAAGGCGGTGGAGGTTCAGGAAGAGCTGGGCGTTGACATCGCGATGGCGCTCGACGAGCTTGTCACGGCCGGCTCGGCTCTTGATGGTGTCAAGGCGGCGGCTTCAAGGACGACCCGCTGGGCCGAGCGTTGCGCAAAGGCCAAACGGCACGAGGCGACGAGCCTCTTCGGGATCGTCCAGGGGGGCTTTTCGGAAGAGCTTAGAGAGAACAGCGCCAGCGAACTCGCGGCGCTAGGCCTGCCCGGCTATGCGGCGGGAGGATTTTCGGTCGGCGAGAGCAAAGATGACTTCCGGCGGATGGCATCATTCACGGCGCCTTTGATGCCGGAGGAGAAGCCTCGCTACCTGATGGGCGTTGGAACGCCGCTTGATCTCGTGGATGCCGCTTCGTGGGGCTACGACATGTTTGATTGCGTCCTTCCGACTCGCAACGGGAGAAACGGCCAGCTTTTTACCTGGTCGGGCGTGGTCGTCATCAAGAACGCCGCGAATTCCGGGGACGACTCGCCACTGGACTCCGCCTGTTCTTGCTGGGGGTGCCGCAACGCCTCAAGAGCCTACCTGCACCACTTATACCGCGCGAACGACCCAACGGCCGTCCTGCTGAACAGCCTCCACAACCTTACTTTCTATTTCTCCCTGATGGCAAAAATTCGGGAGGCGATCGCCGGCGGGGGCCTCGAAGCCCTTCGTGGCCAAGTGGCAATGGCCTATCAAAAGGAAAGGGGCCCCGAAGGGCCCCTTGCTGATTGACCGGAATTAGGGCAAGGCCTACTTTAAAACCTGAACCTGATCGGCCTGCGGCCCCTTTGCCCCCTCCTTGATCTCGAACTGCACCCTCTCACCCTCCGCCAGCTTCTTGAAGCCAGCGCCGGTGATGGCGCTGTAGTGGACGAAGACATCCTTGCCCTCGTCAGCCGTGATGAACCCGTAACCCTTCTTCTCGTCGAACCACTTTACTGTACCGGTAGCCATCGTAACTCCTTAACCAATCGCGTTCCGGGAAACCGTTCGCCGGAAACGCTTTGTATCTTAGCACCGCAAAAAAATCAAAGTCAAGTGGCTGTTGCGCTTGAGCCGAATTCCACTCCGCATCGGCCAAGGGTGAAGCTTGCCCTTTAATGCCGGGCCTTATTCTGGCAAAATGATCTTTCAAGGCGTTGCTTTGCCGGCCTTGAGGGAACAGTTGGCGCAGGAGACCTTTGAAGCCCGCGTGGTTCAGACGCTCGGCAAGTGGCACGCCGTGTGGGACGGAAAACATGTTCGGCCCGCGTTTCCCGGCGGCCGCTTGGCGCTGGGGGCTCGCCATCTCAAGAACAGAGTGGCGGTTGGAGATTACGTCACGGCCCGCTCGCAGCCTGGCGGCGAGGCCTTGATTGAGAAGATACTGCCAAGAAGAAACAAGCTCTCCCGCAAAATCACGTTCTCGGGGCAGGAACACGTAGTTGCGGCGAACATTGACCTCCTGGCGGTGATGCTGGCGCCGAACCCAGGGCTCAATACTTCTTTGCTTGACCGCTTTCTGACAGCGGCCCTCGCCGCCGGAATCGAATCGGTGATAATCGCCAACAAGGTTGACCTTCTTGCGCCCGGCGAGGTTTCCCAGGCGATGGCGCCGTACGAGAGACTGGGCTACCAACTCTTTCCCATGTCCGCGAAGAACGGAAAGGGGATAGAGGAATTCCGCGAGCGGCTGGCCGGAAGATGGACGCTTCTATTGGGCCACACGGGCGTCGGCAAGACAACGCTGACCAATTTCCTTGCCCCTGGGGCTCGGCGGGCGGTTGGCGAAGTCTTCGAGAAGACCGGCAAGGGAAAGCACACCACGACAAGCGCGCTTGCCCACATGCTGGAGAACGGAGGCGTGATCGTTGACACCGCCGGCATCAGGGAGTTCGCTCTGTGGGAGGTGACGTGGCGCGACGTCGAAGCCGCTTTTCCGGAGATCGTTTCAGCGGCGCGAGGATGCCGGTTCCCCGATTGCCGCCACTCGCGGGAGCCCGACTGCGCGGTTCGCGACGCCGCCGCCAGGGGAATGATTTCCGAAAGCCGCTTTGAAAGCTACTTGACGCTGATCCAAGAGGCGGAAGGAAGCTGATTCCATCGGATTTGTCATGGGCGCCGCGCAAGTTTTTCTTTGGTGCGTAACCGCGTGGTGGGGCTTGGCGTCGCTCTACGCCATCCTGAACCGGCTGCTCATTCCACGGCTGCCGAAGTCCGCGCCGGACGATGAGCCGCTGCCTTCGTTGAGCGTCGTGATTCCAGCGCGCAACGAAGCTTCCGGCATAGAAGCCGCCGTAATCTCTCACTGCTCTCAAGACTACCCAAACCTTCAGGTAGTGGTTTGTGACGACGGCTCGACCGACGAAACGCCTCAAATTCTGGCCAAGCTCCAGAAGCGGTTCGCCAACCTGGTAATCGTCAAGGGAACGGAGCCCCTAGACGGCTGGCTAGGGAAGCCAAACGCGATGCGCGAAGCGCTCGAAGCCGCATCCGGCGAGATAATTCTATTTGTAGATGCCGATGTGCGTTACGCGCCGGGAGTCCACCGGCGGGCCGCCGTGGAGATGGAGCGGGGCGGCCACGACTTCTTGCTTCTGCTTTCGACGCTAGAAGGAAAAGGTTTGGAGCCGCTCGTGACCTCCTTCCTCGACGCTTTCGCGCTCTATTCGGTCCCCACTTTTCTTGCCAACTGCCGGTTGCTGAGATGGTTTGCCTTCGGCGCCGGTTCGGGCAACCTCGTCCGACGCGAGACCCTGGAAGCGGCAGGAGGGATCGAGTCCATCAAATCGGAGGTGGTTGACGACGTGGCGCTGGGCAAGAAGATAAAAGGTTGGCGTGGCCGGTTCAGGTTCGTCACCGCTTTCGGCGACGTGCGCGTCCGGATGTACCCCAGCTTCAAGGCTTCGATTCACGGCTTCACGAAAAACCTTTACTCGGCCTTCGACAGGAACGTTCTCTTTGGAAGCGCAGGCTTCGCGGCCGACGCGGCCGTCCACGTCGCGCCGCCCCTGGCGCTTGCGCTCTCGGCTGTGTTGCCAAGTTGTTCGCTCCTGTTCATCCCCGCGCTGGCGTCAACGGCGGCCGGTTTCTTCTGTAACCTGCAAGTCTCGATGTGGTCGGGCCAGCCTTGGTGGATAGCCTTTCTCTTTCCGGCGCGCACCGCCGTCTGGATATACATCTTCTTGCGTTCGACGGCCAATTACAGGCGATCTGGAATATCGTGGCGGGGGCGCACTTACAACTTGGGCGGGAAGCGGTAGGCTCCCCGCCCGTCAGGCGAACGGGTTCGCCTCTTCTTACTGCGCTGGAGGGGGCGCGGGCTGTGCTGCCGCCGCGGGGGGCGGCGCCCCCTGGGCTTTGCCTGACATTCCCCCGATGATCAAAGGCAGAATCCAGCCGATGATGCCCAGCGTCATGCCAGCCATGATGCACTCTATCCAGCCCAGCCCCAGCATGAAGAGAACGAGCTTGGTGCTGATGGCGAAGAGATAGTACTCCCAAACCGCCTTGAGGCCGAAGACGAAAAGGCCGATCCAGAAGCCGTACAAGAATCCCCTCAGGGGAAGGAACTTGGCCTCTTTGTAGATCTTGAAGAAATAGTAGGTGAAGAGGAGCGCGAAGAGAAACTGCCCTCCAAACATGACGGGCATGAGCTTTCTAAGCTCCTCCGGCGACCGGACAAGCCCGCCTTGCGCCATCATCTCGCTGTTGAATACGTAGTTGTAAAAAATAAGGTCGAGGACGAAAACGCCAACGAAAATTGCTATCAGTCCCAATATCCAGCGAACGGCTTTCATCATGCCCTCCTTCCTAAACAACGGCCAAAGAATATCACAGCACCGGCAAGCTTGAAAGCCTATTTCAATTCTCCGATTGGCCGTTCTTCGCCTGGATCACGACCAGCGTCACGTCGTCGGCTTGGGGCATTTGCCCGCGCCATGAATCGAATCGGTCAAGAAGCCGGGCGACAATCCTTTCCGGAGCATTGCCCGCCGCTTCAGCAAAATAGTCGGAGCAGCGCTCGTAATAAAGCTGCTCTCCGCCGGCACCTGCCTGCTCGAGGTACCCATCGGAAACCAACAGCATCGTGTCGCCCGGGACCATCGCAAATCCGACCCGCTCATAGGGAAGGTCCAATTCCGTCCCAAGGAACATGCCGCTCAGAGGGTACCGCTCGACGCGCCCCGTCTCAGCCCGGTGGATGAAGAGGGGCGGCATGGCCGCTCCGACCGCCTGGACCGACGCGCCGTTCAGGCGGACGAGCCCCAGCGCCATGTACATCCGCCCGAGCGAGATTTCTCTGAGCGTCTTGTTGCACTCGGCGAAGAAGCCCTCCAGCTCGGGCTCGCAACAGAGCCTCGCGAAAAGGCTCTTCATCAAGGCGACCATGATGCCCGCCCGCGTGCCGTGCCCGGTGGCATCGCCGATCGCGACCGTGATGCGCCCATCCTCGTGCGCGTGAAAATCGTAGTAATCCCCCCCGACCTCGGTGGCCGTCCGCATCTGGGCGGCGATGGTATAACGCGGATGGTCGGGCGGCTTGGAAGGGAGCATTGAGAGCTGAAGTTCCCTTGCCTGCTCCAGCTCCCGCCGCTTTCTCTCGTTTTCCGCCTTGAGCGCCCTCGCCTCCGTTTCGGCCACGCGCGACTGCAGCTCGGCCGTCTGCATTCTAAGCTCGGCTTCGACCAGTTCCCCTTTTTCCCGCTCGCGCGCCCGCTCGAACCGAACTATTGCGAAGACAGCTCCGCTAAGAAGCGTAAGGTAGAGAATGTATGCCCAGAGGCTCCGCCACCAAGGCGGCCTAATGATGATGGCAAGCGAAGCGCCGTCCTCGTTCCAAACGCCGTCGCTGTTGGTGGCTTTCACCCTCAGTAAGTAGCGTCCGGCCGGCAGCGTCGTAAACATGACGAAGCGGCGGGTTCCAAGATCGGTCCATTGGTCTTGAAGGCCTTCAAGCCGGTAGGCATAGCGGTTCTTTTCGGGAGCGGCATAATCGAGGGCCGAGAACTCGAATGAGACGACCTGGTCCACGTGCTCAAGTTGAACTCGCTCCGAGTAGCTTATCGTCTTGTCAAGGATCGTCCGTCCAGCCGAGAACTTCCCGATGGGTACCGTATGGTTGGAGATCTGAAAATCGGTCAGTACCACGTTGGCTTTGAACTGGTCATCAACTATTTTGCCGGGATCGAAGACGTTGAATCCGTTGACCCCGCCGAAAAACATCTCGCCTCGGCCGTTCTGGTAATAAGCGCCGCCGTTGAACTCGTTGCTCTGGAGGCCGTCTTCGGCCGTGTAGCCGCGCACCGCGCTGGAGCTTGGCGAGTACCTGGCGATGCCGGCGTTAGTGCTCAGCCAGAGATTTCCACTCTTGTCTTCAAGAATGCCATATATGGCGTCATCAGGCAGGCCGTCCGACTTTCTGACGGCGGTGAAAGTGCCGCTTGTGCGATCCATGCGGTTGAGCCCGCCGCCGTATGTCGCGACCCAGAGCGTTCCGGAAGCGTCCTCGTGAATTGAGAAAACGAAGTCATTTGAAAGCGTCATCGGATTGACCGGATCGTTACGATACCTGACGAACGTCCCCAGCTTCCGGTCGAAGCGGTTAAGACCGCCTCCGTGAGTCCCGAACCAAAGGTTTCCCTCCCGGTCCTCGAAAGCCGTGCGAACATAGTCGCTCGATATCGTTGCAGGGTCGTCCGGGACGCAGCGGTAATGGGCGAACCCGCCTGTCGCCGGCTCCCACCGGTCCAGTCCGCCACCGTAGGTGCCCACCCAAATGGTCCCAGCGCTGTCCTCGAAGACCATGCGAAGCTCGTCATGGCTTAAGCTTTCGGGCCGGGAAGCGTCGTGGCGGAAATGGCTGAATATCCTCTTCTTTGGATCGAGCCTGTCGAGCCCGCCACCATTTGTGGCGAGCCAGATGTTGCCGCTCCTGTCGGCAATTACCATCCTGACCGAATCGTGGCTCAGCGAGCCAGGGTCGGCAGGATCATGCCTGAAGTGAGTGCAGAGGCCGGTGGACCTCTCCATCCTGTCCAAGCCTCCGTCGTTCGTCCCTACCCACAAGACGCCTTCTTGCGGCTCGCAGAATGACCAGACAATGCTGTCACCAAGGGATGAAGGATCTGAAGGGTCGTGGTAGTAAGCCGTAAACTCTTTTCTCTTCAGGTCGCACCGGCTGACGCCGCTCCCGTATGTCCCGGCCCAGAGAACCGAAGAGCGGTCGAGGTAAAGCGAGTAGATGCGGTCGCTGGCTAAAGTCTGAGGATGGTTTGGGACGTGCCTGTAGGTTGCGAAGGTGCCAAGGCGCGTATTCACCAACCGCTGAAGGCCGCCGCCGTCGGTTCCAACCCACAACATTCCGGCATCATCCACCTGAAGAGCGAGAACAACGTTGTTCGCGAGACTCTCGCGGATGCCTGGATCGTGACGGAACCGGCGAAAGTTTCCGCCCGCGCGGTCCAGGCCGCACAATCCGCCTCCGTTGGTTCCAACCCATATCCGGCCGGCGCGGTCCTGGACGATCGCCCTCACGTCATTGCTGGACAGAGATGTGGGATCGCCGGCTTTCGCCTGGTAATTGGTGAACGAGCCGGTGGCCGGGTCCATGCGGCAGAGGCCACCACCGCAGGTTCCAATCCATATTGCCCCGGACTTGTCCTCGTAGAGGGAGCGCACGTCATCGGCTGGCAGGGAATCCGGATCATCAGGGTCGTGCCTGAAGTGAGTGAATTTGCCGCTCCGGCGATCGAGCAGGTCAAGGCCGCCACCGCCCGTCCCCGCCCATAGGCTGCCCCTGTGATCTTCAAGGACGGCCCACACGATGTCGTGGCCAAGACTCGCGGGATCGGCAGGATCATGGCGAAAATGAGTGAAGCGCTCCGTTGCCGGATCGAAGCACTCAAGCCCTCGGTAGAAACTGCCTATCCAGATCTTGCCGTCGGATCCCTCCCGGATGCACTTGATTTCGTTGTGCACGAGGCTGCCTTGGTCTTTCGCGTCGTGCTTGAAAGTCCTGAACGTGTATCCGTCGTATCGGTTAAGGCCGTCTTCGGTAACGAACCACATGAAGCCCTGGCGGTCTTGAACCATCGCGTTCACGATGCTTTGGGAAAGCCCGTTTTCTATGGAGAGTGTTCTGAAAACAGGGCCGCCGGCCTGGGCGAAGAGTTCGCACGCGAAGGCCGAGAGGAAAAACGCCGTGAAGAGAGACAGCGTTCTACTTGTTCGCATGGCGGCACCTTGCATACCCCAGGCTGGGGCTGAACACCCGAGTTATAATATACGCTCGGAACGATAGAAAAGGTTAGAGCCTGCCTCTGAAATAGGGATGGACCGCGCGCGGAGCGCCTGGCGTGTCCCCAGCTTCAGCCGTCAGCTTTTTGTCATTTCTTGAAGTATTGCGCGGCAGGCGGCGGCGGGGGCGGGCGCGCCGGTGATCGGGCGGCCTACGACAAGAAAGTCGGCGCCGGCCTTTACGGCTGCGGCAGGCGTGGCCACCCGTTTCTGGTCCTGGACGCCGGCCCCTGCCGGGCGGATGCCCGGCGTGAGCGTCAGAAAATTCTCGCCGAGCCTGGCCTTGATTGAGGCCGCTTCATGGACGGAGCAGACGACCCCGTCCAGCCCCCCCGACTTTCCAGCAGAAGCAAGTTTGAGGGCCGTTTCCGCGGCCCCCCCAGCAAAGCCCATCACGCCAAGGTCATCGGCGCCGAGGCTCGTAAGGACCGTAACGCCGAGGACGATGGGCCTGGCCATGCCTAACTTCGCGGCCTCCTCTTCCGACTCCTTGCGGGCGGCCGCGCACATTGCCGCGCCTCCCGAGCAGTGGACGTTGAACATCGAGGCGCCCGCCCTGGTGACGACGCGCGAAGCGGAACCAACGGTGTTGGGTATGTCGTGGTACTTCACGTCGGCGAACACCTTGAAACCCTTCTCCCGTGCTCGTCCGATGGCGCCATAACCGAAAGCCGAAAGAGCTTCCAATCCCAGTTTCACCCAGACGGGGCTTCCTGAAAGCACTTCCAGGAGTTCATCCAATTTCCTCGTTTCGCTCACGTCCAGGGCCACCACCAGCTCGGCCATTTTCTTCTCCACGGCGTTCAATGCGGCATCACTTAGTTCTAGAGGGCAGGTTGCAACTGGGACGCTCGAAATCTTTTGCGGCGCCCGTCAAGGTGGAAATCTCCTCCACTCCATGCCTGGCGCAGTACTCCCTCATGCCCTCAAGTATTTCGAGCGGAGCCAGCGGATTGGAGAAGAGGGCCGTGCCGACCTGAACGGCGCTCGCGCCCGCCAGCATGAACTCGACCGCGTCGGCCCATGTGGAGATGCCTCCGATTCCGACGACCGGTATTTTCACCGCCTTGCTTACGAGGTAAACGGCGCGCACCGCCAGCGGCTTTATCGCTGGACCGGACAACCCTCCCGATCTCGTGTTGATCTTGAAGGCGCGCCGTTCCACGTCTATCGCCATTGCCGGGTATGTGTTGATGCACGAGAGCGCGTCGGCTCCGGCATCCTCGGCGGCTTTCGCGGTTTCGGTGATGTCGGTTACGTTGGGCGTAAGTTTGACCCAGAGCGGCTTCGCAGTCGCCTTTCGACATGCCGCGGTCACCTCGTGGACAAGCTTGGGGTCTGTTCCGAAGGCTATGCCGCCCGTCTTTACGTTGGGGCAGGAGATATTCATTTCAAGCGCCGCTATGCATGGCTCGGCTTGGAGTCTTTCGGCGGCGGCGGCGTACTCGTCAACGCTGTGGCCGTAGAAATTGGCCACCATCACTGAGCCGGCCTTCCTCAGCTTGGGGGCCTTCTCCTTCAAGAAAGCCTCTATTCCTATGTTCTGAAGGCCTATCGAGTTGATCAGTCCGCCGGGAGTCTCGCACAGCCTCGGCGGCGGGTTGCCTTCGCTCCCCCCTTCGCAGAGGCCCTTCAAGCAGTATCCGCCAAGGAGACTCAGGTCAAAAAACTCCTCCATCTCCAGAGCATAGCCGCAACATCCCGAGGCGAGCATGACCGGATTTTTGAGTTGAAGGTTCCCGACCCTTACGCCAAGGTTCAAAGCCACGGCAGCGCCTCCGCATCGAAGACCGGCCCCTCTTTACAAATCCTCTGATTGGCCGTCCGTCCCTCCTTTGTCACCTGGGTGACGCAGCTCAGGCAGACTCCATAACCACAACCCATGGCCGCTTCAAGGCTGACGTAGCATGGCGCCTTCCCCTTGCAGAGCCTGGCGGCGGATCGAAGCATCGCTTCCGGTCCGCAGGCGAAGACTGCCCCCGGTTGGTATTCCAGTTCTCTCGCGAGAAGCTCCGTTACCACTCCTTTATGGCCGGCGCTGCCGTCGTCCGTGGCCAGGTGAGGCGTCACTCCCATCTCTTCGAGCTCGTCAAGCAGGAGCAGATCTTCCTTGGTCCTCGCCCCCTGGCAGAAGATGATTCCGGCCCCGCTTTCGGAAAGGCGGCTTGCCAGGTAAACCATCGGAGGGACTCCGACGCCGCCCGCAAGCAAGATTACGGGGGATTGCGGATCCCATCCAGAAAGCGGGAAGCCGCTGCCTAGAGGGCCGGTAGCGTGAACGACATCCCCAGGTTCCAGTGCATGCAAAATGCGCGAGCCTTCGCCCACCGCTTTGACCAGGAACCGAACCTCCGACCGGGCCGCCTCTTCGCCCAGGATGGAGATCGGGCGGCCGAGCAGCGGAGAAAGGCCCCAATCCCCCCGCAGCATATAGAATTGGCCGGGGTGTGACGGAATGACCTCACCGCGCAGAGTCAAAGTGGCGTAGGGGCCACGTCTGGCGTTTTGAACGAGGTGCATAGGCTTCGAGGCCACTTTCCCTCCGGCCCTAAGTATAGCGCGGCTTGGGCCTGCAAGACCAGAGGCAAATATTATCGGCATGATGGGGCTGGCACGCCCATTGCTTAAGAGATAACCTTCAAACCCTCCCTCCATCCCCTCCGGCCCCGAAAGGGGCTTTTTCTTTGGTACCACCGGTTGTCAAGAGGCAATAAATGGAAATTGGACGGTTTGCCCCCCACAGTTTGCCCGCATTGCCTGACAGGCCGCTGAAAAAGTCCCGCGGCCCAGTACTAATTTCTCAACAGCCTTCCAAGGCCAACCTCGCTTTATCTGGCGCGCCAAATAGGCACCTGTGCCATAATGGCGCTGTACATCATGAAGCTAACTGTTTGATAAATAAACTATTAGGTGTTGGCAAGGGCTTTGCTTACTTGGTGGCGGCAGAACACCCCCCTCCCACCCCCTAGCACAGCGGGAGCCTCCCAAGGCTCCCGCACCTCCTTTTATGGGGCCAACATAGGTTGGGGATGTTCCTCCATTTGACGAACGCTCCGGAAGCATTTAAACTATCCTTGATTGATGGGGGAGCGGAAATGGAGCCTCGGCGTTTTGGCGATTACCTGGCGGTAGAAGCCTTTTCCCAGACCAGTATTGGCGAGGTTTTCAAGGCTGTCAGTATCAGCGGAAAGCCCGGCCTTTACCTGCTCAAGGTCTTTTCGAAAGAAATTTCGGAGTGCGGTCCCGCCGTCACGCTCCTGCAGACGCACGCCAACAAATGGAAGGCGCTTGGGGACCTTTACACGCTTGGGCTGAACGGCTTTGGCCAGCAGGACGGCAGGCTCTTCATCGCCATTGAATACCAGCAGGGAAGA
>DAHXMK010000333.1 GCA_027365515.1 Candidatus Aminicenantota bacterium | reverse complement strand
CCGAGGGAATCGTCGTGCCTTGGGGGAAGGTGTAGGCAAGCTCGCTGTTGTGCTGCTTGAGGATCCACCCCGAGATGTCCAACGAGGCGGCGCCCGTCGTGAAAACCGCGTCGGCGCTGGCGGATGGGCCGTTCCCGCACGCGTCCGTTGACAAGACCCTGAAGTGGTAAGTAGTTTCGGGCGAAAGCCCGGATAGCTGAACCGCGTGAGCCGCGAGGTATCCCGTCACGGAGGAACTCTGGCCGTATGATGAGGTCAGGCCATACTCGACCTCGGAAGTCGCGGCTTCGTCGGTGGCCCAGGAAATCGTGGCGGAAGCGCCGGCGATGCCGCCGGCCGAAGGGCCGCCCGTGATTACGGGAGGCGCTCCGGCGGAAGTCGTGAAAGTCGCGTCGGAACTTCGAGTGGGGCCGTTTCCGGCGGCGTCCGACGACGAAACCCTGTAGTGGTAAGTCGCCGACGGCGACAGGCTCAACAAGGTGACGCTGTGAGAGGAAGAATAGCCGGCGACGGAAGCGCTGCTGCCGTATGAGGAGGTGAGGCCGTAGTCAACGGCCGAAGTCGCGGCCTCGTCGGTCGTCCATGAAACGGCCGCGGAACAATCGGAATGAGCCACCGACGGCCCCGACGTAATTTGCGGCGGAGTCGTATCGGCCGGAGGATTTAGGAGCCATGCGCACGCGTTCAAGTGTATCTCGCGGTTGTTGACGCCGCCCACCGCCTTGTCCCAGCCCCCATAAAGCGTGTCACCAGGGTCGCCAGTCCCGTCGTCCGCCGGCGAGGAGTCGCCTATTGCCGCCACTCGCCCCATTCCATAAGTCGCGGTCGCGAATGTCACCCTCAGGTTGTTGTGCGTTTGGCCGGTGCGCCAGACGTGCGCCGTGGCCTTTGTCGTGTCAATGTCCATAGAGGTGGCGCCGAAAAAGCCGATGCCGCCAGTTCCGTCCCCAAAGGGGCCGTGGATGATGGGGTCGGCCGGATCAGTGCTGACGTTGTTGTCCGTCCCGTCGTCGAACCAGTCTTCCGTACCGCTTGATTGCGAGCCGAGTTCGCGCATCCAGATCCCGAAGATGCCGGTGCTCGTCGTTGAGGTGGCGCCCATCAGGTCGTTCCAGATCTTGGGGCTTTCCCACCCGTCGCAATCCCGGTCTGAGGTTTCGTGGTCGCCGACCATGAAGAGGCCGCCGCCGGCGTTCACGAAGGCGAGAATGGCGCTTTTTTCGGCGGAGGTGAATGGCGTCTGCGGCTCGACCACGATAAAAAGCTGGTAGTGGGAGAGGTCCTGTGGATTTGTGCCGTCGCCGTAAGTGATCAGCCCGCCGTTCGGGAGCGTCTCGATCGTGTGGCCCGCCTTTGCCAGGTCAATTCCCCAGGAGGAAATTGCCCCGGTCCAGTATGTTTCCGCCGTTGTTGACGTGATGCCTGATTGCGCGGGTGTTGGGTATCGCTGCGGGTTGGCCTCGCTGGTGGTCTTGCAGGTGGGGGTGCTGTAGGCGGTCATGGAGAGGTTCCATGCGTCGGCATCAACCACCCAGTCGGCGTTTCCGGCCATCTCGTGGTGCGACGCGTCGAACAGTATGTTTGACGCGAACAGTGGCGGAGCCGCAACAAGCACCAATAGCGTCATGAGAAGAAACTTACGCATGGCCAAACCCTCCCGTTACGGTGTCACGTCAACTCTGTGCGGCCCCTTTGGCAGAACGCATCCGAACCAGGCGACGTTTTCCTCGACCAGGTCCGGCACAAACAAATATTCTCCAGGATTTTTAGGCGCCACCGCTTCGATAGTAATGGTGGCGGTTCCGCCAGGCCCGACGGCGACATTGACTAGAGCGCGGCGCCCGTCGTGAACCACCTCTTTTCCGTCGAGGCCGGCCCAGTGGTAAGAGGCGTTGAGCGGCTTTGAAGTTGCCGCGAGCTTGTCCGCCGGCCAGAGGCCCGGACCTTCGTTCCTGAAAACCATCCGAACCGGAAAAGTGCTCCCCGCGGCTACCCTGGAAGGCGTGTCGGCAACGATGCACGACGCTTTTCTTGACTCCTCATTGATGACAGGAATTTCCGACGCCAGGACGGTGACCGTGGCCGCCGCCCCGCCGGTTCTCGCGCTTTCCGGAGGGACGGCCATCAGCCCTTCGGGAATTCCCGTCCAGGCCCCGAGCGCTCTTTTGTCCTGGGAATCCTGCCATTCCTTTGGAACGAATGGAGGCTCAACCGAGAAATGAAGCAGCAGTCCCTTCGAGCCAGGAGGTATGTTTACCTTAATCTCCTGCATGTCGGGGGAATCGAAACGGCGGTCCAAGATGGAGAGGCCGTGAGACTCCACCAGCAGGCGCGGATGGTTCTCTTGAAGGTCCGGCCTGGGAATGCCAATCTTGATAATCCACTCCCCGGGTACCGACGCCATGAGCCACGACTCGCTTCCGCTCCAGCGCCATTCGTACCCGTTGGCCCGCTGCTCCGTCCCGTGGAATCCGTAGGCTCTAGCCGCGCCCGCCGCCGGCGCGGCCTGCGTCACGCTCCACAGCGGCGCCAACAGCAGGAGCATGAAGGCCCACCTGAAAGGCTTCGATCCGCCCGGCTCGGCCAGGCGGCTGAAGTGGCCAGCCAGCCCGCCCAGCGCCGCCCAGAAGAGTATCTGCTGCTCGGCAAGCAGGAGCGGGTGGCTTTGGAGGCTGTGAAGAAGGTAGAAGAGCGTTCCCAGAAGCAGCCCCGCGGCTTCCGGCGAGAGGACGCGCCATTGCCGCAGCCTCGGCGAGAGAATCACCCACAAGAGCCCGGCCCACAGCAACAACAGCGGCACTCCATATTCGGCGGCAAGCTGCAGCGGGTAGCAGTGGGCGTTTTCGTGAACACTATAGACCGGTGTTCCGATGCCTTTCAGGTAGAGGGGCATCGCGGAGGGCAGTTCTCCAGCCCCCACGCCTGAAACCGGGTAAGCCGCCACCATTCTTGACGCCGCCCTCCAGAAGCCCAACCGTCCCGCGAAGTGTTCCTGCTTGAAAGCTTCTCCGTTGGCCAGTTGCCGAAAGCGGCCCTCCTTGACGAACATGAACGCGGCGGCAAGAAGGAGGAGCGCGAAAACCATGAGGACCGGCCCAAGCGCCGCCCGCTGGCCATCCGCCTCACCGGGGCGTCCCCCGCTTTTCTTCTCCGCCCTCCTCGCCCAAAGAAGCCAGCAGAGCGCCCCACCGCAGCCTAGAAGCGCGATAGCGTAGGCGGCGCGCGAGCCGCCAAGGAAGAGCACGGCAAGGCCCGGCAGCGGGAAGACGAACCAATATTTGAGCCGCCTCGCGGCTAGCGCGATCCCGGCGCCCAAGACCAAAAAGCCGAACGAAGAGGCGCTGTTGGGGTCCTGCAGCGTCAAAGGCGCCCTGAACTTGAGCCAATTGTGGGCCGGGTCAAAGAGCCGGGGCAGCCAAAAAACGAAGTATGAGAGAGCCGCGGCGCACCCTCCAGCCCAAAGCCCCCAAAGCGTGGCCCTTCCCTCACCCGGCTCCGCATCTATCCTTCGGGCCAGCAGAAACGCTATCATTCCTTCAAGAAGCAGCGTCCCTCCGCGAAAGCCGTAGAAAGGCAAAGCCTGCCTGAGCTGGAGAAGATCGCCGAGCGGGTGCATGGCGAGGGAAAGGCCGAGCGTCCATGAAGAGTATTTGTACCTGAAGAATAGGGCGGCAACGGCGAGCGCTACGTATAACCCGAAGAGAAGGACGAACGTTCCAGCCAAATCCAGCGGCCTCGCCGGCGACTTGGCGTCACGAAGCGCCACGGCGAGCCAGAGCGCCAGCAGGCCGCCCTCCGCTGGCGAGAACCAGGGGACCTGGAATATGGCGGAGAAGAGGGGCGTGACCGCGGCGAAGGCTACGAGCGTCCCCAGGGCAAAGCGCGGCTTCCACAGGCCCATGGCCAGGAAGGCCGCCGCCGAAACAACTCCGGCGGAGAAGGCCGCGGTGCCTGCCAGCAACGACAGCCAGGTGACGAGAAAAACCGCCGCCGCAACCGTTTTTGCAAGACCCGTCCCGCTCATGGCGCCTGTCCCTCCGCTTCAGCCAGCTCCCTCATCAGCGCAAGTATCTCCGCGGCGCTCCGCTCCCAACTGAAGCGGCCCGACTGCCTTAGTCCCTTTTCTCGCATGGAGGCCCTGAGCCCGGCGTCCCCCTCGATGCGGCGAAGGCCGCCGAGTATCTCCTCGTCGTTCTCCGGGTCAACGAAGAGAGCGGCGTCGCCCGCCGCCTCCGGCAGCGAGGCTCTATCCGAGCAGAGGACCGGGCAGCCTGATGCCATCGCTTCCACGACTGGCAGGCCGAAGCCTTCGTAGAGCGAAGGGTAGACGAGCGACACGGCTCCAGAGTAGAGCCCGGGCAGGTCTTTTGCCGGGACGTATCCCAGAAACCGGAGCATCTCCCTCTGCGCCAGGCTTTCAAATTCGCCCATGATCTCCGTATTGCTCCATCCCTGGTAACCGCACAGGACGAGTTGGGGCGGCCTTTTCCTTCCCGAAGCGAACCGGCCGAAAACCCTGGCCAGCGCCTGAAGGTTTTTGCGCGGCTCTATCGTTCCGACGTAAAGGAAGTAGGGGCCGGAGATGTTGTACTTTGACCGGACCCTCGCCACCGCCTCCTTGCCTTGGGGCGAGAAAAGGCGGTGGTCGCATCCGGCGTAGATCATCCGGAGCTTCTCTCTAGGGATTCCAAGCCGGGTGCAAGCCTCGTTCAAAATGTAATTCGAGTCGGCCAGAACGATGTCGGCTCTTGCTATGTTGTTGGAAAAATGGTGCTGAAAGTAAGCCACGCGGTCCTTCGGGTGCCACTGGGGATACAGAAAGAATGAAAGGTCGTGAACGGTGACCATGCAACGCCGCGAACGGATCTCCGGCAGCGGAATGAAATTCGGCTCGAAGTACAGGTCGAACTGTCCCGGCTGAAGGCGGGCCGCCTGACGCTGAAAGAAGCGCGAAGCCGCCTTGGTCACCCGGTTCGAGCGAAGGAGCTTCCCCATCGTAAAGAGCGAGGCTCCCAAGGCCTCCTCTTCTCCGGCCAATTTTCTGGAAACGAACCCGTAGTAGGAGTACCACTCTTCCTCGGGGGCCAGCCGCCTGAGCTCTCGGGCCATTTGATAGGTGTACTGCCCCACGCCGGTCAAGGGTGCGAGCGTCGGAATCGTATTGACTATAATCTTCAAATCGCCCCCGGAAAAGCGAAGGCCACCCTCCATTGATTTTAACACGGATATGGACTTTCGCGGCGCGCGGCCACTAAGTAGTAAAATGGATTGGCGGAACCGGCAGGCGCCTCTTAACTTTAGCTGTTACGCGGGGCGGGGCCGTTGCATCTTCAGAGGGGCGGGCGCTAAAAGGGTTCCGCAAGGAGGATGTCTTGAAATGAAGCCCATACTGATATGGCGGCTCGCCGCCGCCTTGGCCCTGTTGCCGGCCGTAACCATGGCGCAGGATGCGCCGCGCAAAGTCACGCTCGGCTCGGCCGTGAGCGAGGCGATCGAACACAACGCGCTCTTGGGAGCGGCCCGCGCCGACGTAAACGCGAAGGAGGGGCAGTTCAGGGAGGCACGCAGTTACTTCATTCCGGACCTTTCGCTTTCCGAGATGGCGTCGAGAACCAACAATCCGGTCTATGTCTTCATGGGAAAGCTGACGCAGTCGCGGTTCACCATGCAGGACTTCGCCCTCGACAAGCTGAACAACCCCGACCCGCTGACCAACTACCAGACCAGGCTCGAACTGACTATGCCCCTCTTCACCGGCGGCAAACTCAAGGCGGCCTACCATGCCACGAAGTGGGGAATAGAGTCGGCCAGACAGAACGTCTCCTTCGCCGAATCGTCCGTCGCCCGCGCCGTCACCGAGGCTTTCTACGGGAGCCTGCTGGCGGAGCAGGCGGCGGAGGTCATGGGTGAAGCGGCCAATACGGCGAAGGCCCACGAGGCGCAGGTCGAGGCGATGTACAAGCAGGACATGGTGCTCGACTCGGACCTGATGCGCATACGGGTTTACGCGAGCGACGTTGAACAGCAGCAGGCGTCGCGCAAGGCCGACGCAGAAGTGGCTCGTGCCTACCTCGGCTACGCGATGGGCGCGCCCGGCGACGTCGCGCCCGACGGCTCGTTCACGCCGCCCTCGGAGCCGCTGCCTTCCCTCGAGGAGGCGATGAAAAAGGCCGTGGGCTCGAGGCCGGACCTCAAGGCCGCCTCGATTCAGAGCGACCAGGCCTCGGCTGGAGTAAAGATGGCCAGGGCCGACTACCTGCCCCAGGCGGGGCTCATGGCCTCTTACGAGTGGGACACGGAGAAATGGGCGCAGTACGGTGACAACTGGCAAGTCGGCGTCCAACTCAAGGTGCCGCTCTTCGACGGC
>DAHXMK010000326.1 GCA_027365515.1 Candidatus Aminicenantota bacterium | reverse complement strand
AGGGCGCCTCTTTATTATAACCACCAGGCCGCGAACAATGCGGCCAGTATCACGTCAGGGATAGAAGGCCCGCACCAGCTCTTCAATCTTGGGCGGCGCGGCGGGGTCGTAGCCGGCCGACCTGCGGATGTTTTTCTGCTGCTCCACCAGGCCGGGCCGCTCCTCCTTGAAAAGTATTCCGGTAGTAAGAACGCCCTCTTCGCGGCAGAACCTAAGCGCCTCGATTCTGTTTGACGGCACGTAGCCTTCCGGCAAGGGCCTCAGCTTCGGCTTCCAGAAGTCGTACTGGTCGTCCCCCCTGAAGGTGACGCATGGGCTGATTATGTCAACGATCGAGAAGCCTTTGTGGAGAATCGCCTGGCATAGGATGTCAACCTCTCCCTTGATGTCCGCGGAAAAAGTTCTCGCCACGAAGGTCGCCCCGGCGGCGAGCGCCAGCTCGCAAGGATCAACGGGAGGGTCGGGGTTCCCGTAGAGGGTTGACTTCGTCTTGTCGCCCTTGGGGGTCGTGGGGGCGACCTGTCCCTTGGTGAGGCCATAAATCTGGTTGTCCATCATGACGTAGGTGACGTCGGCGTTGCGCCTTGCCGCGTGAAGGAAGTGGCCGGCCCCGATCGAGACCCCGTCGCCGTCCCCGGCCGCTACGATCACGGTCAGGTCGGGCCTCGACGCCTTGAGGCCCGTCGCCACGGGCAGGGCGCGCCCGTGGACGCCGTTGAAGCCGTAAGTGGCCATATAGCCGGGCAGCCTCGACGAGCAGCCTATCCCGGAGAGCACGGCGATTTTCTCCTGCGGAATCTGGAGCTGGGAGAGCGCCCTGTAGAGCGCCGCCACCACGCCGAAGTCCCCGCAACCTGGGCACCATACCGGCTTCAGGGGGTTCTTGTAGTCGTTTGGCTTTCTTTGCTGGTCGCTCATTTTAGCGCCTCCTCGATCGCGGCCTCAACCTCCGATACCCCAAGAAACGCCCCACCGGAGCGCTTTTTCAGGATGACGCGCTCCTCTGGCAGATCAAGGAAAGTTTTGAGGTACTTGTAGAACTGGGCCGCGTAAGAGAGCTCGATGATGACGACCTTCTTCAACGGCTTGAGGAAGGCCTCCAGCTCGTGCTTGGGGAAGGGGTAGAGGAGCTCCGGGATGAAGGCCGCCACCTTGCGCCCCTTGGCGTTGGCCTTCGCGACCGCCTCCTTGATGGCCCCCTTGCTGGAGCCCCAGGCGAGGATGCCCACCTCCGGTTCGCTCGCGCCGTACCGCCTCACATAGCGATAGCGCTCTGCGATCGCCTTGAGCTTCCTGTAGCGCTTCTCGTTCATGACCTCGTGAAGCTCGAAAGAAGAGGTCGGCTCTCCCTTTTCGTTGTGTTCGAGGCCCGTGGTCTGATAGATTCCGCGCGGGTCTCCAGGCACCGCCATCGGCGACACGCCATCCTCGCTTCCGAGCCTGTACCGACAGTATCCCCCCTCGGCGTCGCCCTCGGCGGGCGTGCGCCGGCCAACCACTGCTTTGTCCAGGGGAAGCGACGAGAGCGTCACCTTCCGCTGTGCCAGGAGCTGGTCGCTCAAAATCACGACCGGCAGTTGGTACTCCTCTGAGATGTTGAAGGCGTCAACGGCGGCGTGAAAGCAGTCCTCGACGTCCGAAGGCGCCAGAACAACCCGCGGGGCGTCTCCGTGGGTGCCGAAGACGGCCTGCCACAGGTCGCTCTGCTCGCTCTTGGTGGGTATGCCGGTGGAGGGGCCAGTCCGCTGCACGTCCACGATCACGGCTGGAATCTCCATCATCGAGCCGAGGCCGAGCATCTCAGTCATCAGCGAAAAGCCCGGGCCAGACGTGGCGGTCATCGCCTTCGTCCCGCCGAAAGAAGCTCCCAAGACCATTCCAATTGAAGCAAGCTCGTCCTCGGCCTGGATGAAGCTCCCGCCGAACTTCCACATGTTTTTTCCCATGAACTCGAGAATTTCCGAGGAAGGGGTGATGGGATAGCCGGCGTAGAAGCGGCAGCCTGCGTGGAGCGCGCCCAGCGCGAGCGCCTCGTTGCCGGAGAGCACCAGCTTCGGCGGCCCCGGCGAATACTCCAGCCCGATTTTTCCGGCGGCTTCGGTGGCATTGGCCGTGCCGTATGAAAAACCGGCTTCAAAGGCCTCCAGGTTCTTCTTTATGACCTCCTCGCCCTTCTTGGCGAGCCGCTTCTTGACGCCGGCCCCGATTCCCTCGGCGCCGAAGCCAAAGAGGCCACCGAGAATACCCACCATGACCATGTTCTTGGCCTGCAGGCTTCCCGACGCCGATTTGGAGAGCTTCGCGAATGGAGCCGCCAGCTTGGTGCCCGAGAGGCGTACGCCTTCTGGAACCGGGTTGTCCTCGTCAAATAGGACAAAAGCGCTCTCCTTTGGGACAAGCTCGTTACTGAACATCTCATAGGCGGCCCAGTCAAAGACGACTAGGATGTCAAGGAAATCTCCAGGGGATGAGACCTGCTCCACGCTGAACCTGGCCCTGAAAGATGACTCCCCGCCTCTAATTTGGGGGCCGTACGATTGGACCATGTAGCCGTACAAGCCTTTGGACGCGGCCGACGCCATGAGAAGTTCGCCCGAAAGTATGACGCCGTCACCGCCCCTGCCAACAGCGCCCACCACCAGATCGCTGGCTGCCATCGAGCCTCCTTTTTCGCCGCCCGGGCGCGCGTCCATGCTGGTTTAGCGGCCGGGCAGCCTTTCTTCAGTGAGATAGTAACACACCTTTCCCCCGGTTTCTTTCCGTGATAGAATGGCTTCTGGTTTTCCACACCTGTGGAAAAAATGTGGATAAAATGCCTAAGGACGTTTGGACGAAAGTGATGCAGGCCGTCAAGACCAGGGTACCGGCCCCGGTCTACCAGACCTGGTTTCGCCCATTGAGGCCCCTCTCTATCAAAGGGGCCACGCTTATGGTTCTCGCTCCAAACCCGGTGGCAAGGCGCTTCATCGGTGAAAACTACGCCGGGCTGTTTCAAGATGTCCTTTCCGAGCTTGGCCTTCAGGATCTTCTCGTGGAGCTTGTTGACGATCCCACCGCCCCGGAGGAGGAGCTTTCTCTCACCCCGGTGCCCCTAAGGCCCAAGGCCAAGCTACAAGAGGTGGCGGAAGCGCCCCCGCAGGATGTCGGCGGAACCTCGGCGACGCCGTTGAATGCGGCATACAAGTTTGACGGCTTCGTCATCGGCCCGTCCAACCAGTTTGCCTTCGCCGCCTGCCAGGCGGTGTCGCAGAACCCGTCGAAAGCCTACAACCCGCTTTACATCTACGGCGGGGTCGGCCTCGGCAAGACGCACCTCATGCAGAGCATTGGAGCCGAGCTGAAAACCCACTGGCCGCGGCTCTCCACGGTCTATCTCTCCGCCGAGCGGTTCACCAACGAGATGATCTCGTCCATCGCCCACAGGCAGCAGTTCGAGTTCAGGGAGAGGTACCGCAACGTTGACGTACTTCTTTTGGATGACGTCCAGTTTCTGGCCGGCAAGGCCGGCACCCAGGAGGAGCTGTTCCACACTTTCAACGCGCTCTACGAGGCGCAGAAACAACTTGTCATCTCCAGCGACAAGCCTCACCAGGCATCCCTCAAGCTCCCTGATGTTGCTGTTGATGTGGGACGCGATGAAGAGGGCTACTTCCTCGGGAATTTTTATCCCGTGGGACTCCGCCTTTTTGTAGAGGATGGCCACCCTCGTTTCAAGCTCGGGCGGCTGGATGTCGGCGATCAGGCCCCACTCGAACCGCGAGCGAAGCCTCTCCTCTATGCCGTCAAGCTGAGATGGTGGACAGTCGCTGGAGATGACAAGTTGTTTCTGCGCCTCGTAGAGCGCGTTGAAAGTGTGGAACAGCTCCTCCTGGGTGCCGGCCTTGCCGGCCAGAAACTGGAC
>DAHXMK010000321.1 GCA_027365515.1 Candidatus Aminicenantota bacterium | reverse complement strand
GCCTTATCGCCACTGCCCCAGCGAGCAGAACCAGAACGGCGGCTAGGACGATTCGGATCAATATGGTCAGGCGCTTGCTCTTCACCAGGGTTCTCATCTCATCCTCCGATTTCTTCAAGAAGGCGCTGATTGTCGTGCCGCTCTCGTTGAATGCAACGAAAGTCCTCGGGCGGAACGCCGATCTCCCTCAGCGCCTGAACGGTGTAATGGTTCAAGTTTAAATACGTGCCATGGAGTGGAGGCGGTTGTGTTCGACGCGGATATGAGCTTGCGACGAAAAGCGCGCAGAGCACCAACGTGGCGGCAAGAAGTCCCCATTCGGTCTTGCCCAATAAGGGGCATGCTTGTTCAGCTTCGGGAACCGCGCGCGAGGCGGCCGCCAATACTCGCTCCCTAAGAGCCTTCGGAGGCTGTTGGGGGCGGCACGTGAAAAGTGGATTGCGGTCTAGCGCCATGTTCCCGTCTCCAATGTTCTCTTGAGCCTCGACAGTCCTAAGCGGCAGCGGCTGGCGGCGGTAAAAAGGTTGGTATCCATCGCGGCGGCGATCTCTCGAAGGGAAAGCCCTTCGACGTGTCTTAAATAGATTGTTTCTCTCTGTTCCTTAGATAAGGAGCACATCGCATGGTTGACGCGCTTTAGAAACGTGGAGTCAGATGGCAAAGGTGCATTCGTGTCCAGGATGTCCTCGCACAACTCCTCGGTGACGGGCTTTCGGCGCTGGTCCACGGCGGCGCTGTGAACCATGGCGAGCAAGTAACTGCCTGGATCACGGACATCCTCTAGTCGCGCCCTGGTTCGCATCAACTTCACGAAGACCTCCTGCACTACGTCCGCCGCATCCTCGCGGTTGCGAAGCTGGACCAGCGCGTAACCGTATAGCGATTGGGCGCATGCGTCGTAAAGCGCTTCAAGCGCCCCCTCCTCGCCTCTGCCAAGCCCCCAAAATATGCTGGCTACTTTGTCCCGCTCCACCCTCCACCCCTTCAAAGTTGCCGCCGCGCCGCCGCCTCCAACGATATAGACGGGCGAGCAAAGGTATTTTGTCACAGAAGAGAAAAGCTGTTTTAGGCTGGCGCGGGCTGGGATTTAGCCTTCAACATTCAAGGCTTGCTTTGACTCACGCGAAGGCCTTCGACGACTGCTTCGCGCCCGCTTGCGGCGCCCTTGAAAATGATGCGCACCAGCGGGCGTTTGGATGCGGCCCACAGCGGCTCTCCGGCGGCGGGCCACTCGACGACGACAAGGTCTTGGGAGGAAATAACCTCTTCCAATCCCAGCGGTTCGAGTTCGGAGCCTTCCGGCAGCCTGTAAAGGTCCACGTGGGTCATCGCCACTCCTCGCGCGCCTTGCGGGTAACGCTGAACCAGGGTGAACGACGGGCTCGATACCCACGAAGGATCAATGCCAAGCGCTTCGGCGAGAAATCTGGTGAAGGTTGTCTTGCCGGCGCCGAGTTCGCCCGAAAGCAGGATAAGTTCATTGCCGGAGAGGCGGGCAGCAATCGCTTTCGCGAGCCGTCTCGTCGAGCCAATTGTCTTTAGAGAATAGGTCTCGGCCATTTGAGTGCCATCCAGCGGGCGCGTCAAGCTCTATCGGCGCTTCCCCTGGCGCGCCCT
>DAHXMK010000313.1 GCA_027365515.1 Candidatus Aminicenantota bacterium | reverse complement strand
CCCGCGCCTTCGGGCTCAGTTCCCTGGCATCAAAACGCGCGACGCCATACAACTCCTTTGGCCAACATTTCCACTGCACCGGGGGAAGCCTCCTTTCGCTCCGCAGCTTCCCCCTAATCTTATCCCATCCGTCTCACATGTATCTGAACTTATCCACACGCCGAATCGACCGAGCGGTGCAACCTTGACGGCGCGGATGCCGCCGACATGGCCGACAGCCAACGCGCCAGGGGATGGACTCCGCATCGCCGTCGGTGGTACAAAAGGCATGGCGGGGGTGCGCCTGGAATCCGCCGGAGGCGTGGGGATGCGTTACAACCCTTGGCGGGGCCTTTATGGCCTGCGCCGGGAAGTCTGGTACATCTTCGCTACAATGCTGATCAACAGGCTTGGCACAATGGCCCTCCCATTCCTGGTCCTCTATCTCACAAGAAGCATGGGGTTTTCCGCTCAAAGGGCGAGCCTCGCGGTCATGGTTTACGGCGCCGTGGCTCTCGTCGTCTCTCCCTTGTCGGGAAAGCTCTGTGATGCCGTCGGGGCGATGCGAATCATGAAGCTCTCCCTTCTTTCGTCGGGCGTGGTCCTGCTTCTGTTTCCTCTGGCCCGCGGGTTTTGGGCGGTGCTCGGCGCCATTGCGCTCTGGGCCGTCACGAACGAGGCCTTCCGCCCCGCGAACATGGCCCTCCTGACTCATCTGGCTACGCCGGAGCAGCGCAAGCCCGCTTTTGCCCTCAACCGGCTGGCCGTCAATCTGGGAATGAGCGTCGGGCCGGCCGCCGGGGGCTTTCTGGCGATGATCTCTTTTCACTCGCTCTTCTGGGTGAACGGCGCCGCTTCGATAATATCGGGCCTCCTGCTTTCGTTTCTGACCTGGCGCCAACCGGAGGAAGCTGGAGGCGACGGCGTAACCGAGACCGCCCGATCGCCCGTCCGGCCAAGGAGCCTTAGCGGCTTCGCGAACCGGCGCTTCCTTTTCTTCCTTCTGGCGCTCATGCCCGCCGTCCTCGTCTTCTTCCAACTCAACGCGGCCTTCCCTCTTTACCTCATCAGGAACCTCAAGCTGCCCGAGTCGGCCTTCGGCTTCGTCTTCACCCTCAACACGATCATCATCGTACTCATCGAGATACCTCTGAACACGGCGATGGCCCACTGGCCACACAGGCGCGCCCTCGCCCTTGGAACATTTCTCACCGGCATAGGCTTCGGCGCGGTCGCGTTCGCTTCGAGCTTCTGGGGAGTCGCCGCCACGGTCGTCATCTGGACTTTCGGCGAGATGATAACTTTTCCCGGAAGCTCCGCCGCCGTCGCCGACATGTCTCCGCCCGACAGGCGCGGCGAATACATGGGCCTCTACACGATGTCCTTCGGCATCGCTTTCGCCTTGGGGCCATGGCTCGGCACGCTCGTCTTCACCAACTTCGGCGCCGGAGCACTCTGGGCCTGCGCCTTTGCCATGGGCTGCCTCTCCGCCCTCCTCATGACCCAGGTCCGCGTCGTGCCCCACGAAGCAACATGAGCAATTTGAGATGAGAAGTTAGACGTTCTAAGTTGTAGGAGGCATCTCCAGACGCCGATCCGGCCGAGGGCCGAAAGAAAAGACATCTCACCACAAAGCACACGAAGGTCACGAAGGAAAGATCGTGAGAAGTTAGAAGTGAGACGTAGCGGCCTTTGCTTGCAAAGACCGAATGCCGAAGGGAGAGGCGTTTTTCCCGCGCCCAGCGGGCAGAGCCCACCGGTACAACCCCGCCCGGCTCATCCCGGAGAAC
>DAHXMK010000312.1 GCA_027365515.1 Candidatus Aminicenantota bacterium | reverse complement strand
CACGGGACCGCGCCTTCGTCGAGGCGCTCGTCGCTTCAAGGCGCTTCGAGCCCGACATCCTGCGCGAGCTCGTTGACAGGGTGATAGAGTCCGGCATGGTTGACCAGGCCGAGTCCACGGCAAGGGATTACGCGGCAAAGGCCGCCAAGCTCTGCGACGCGCTTCCGAAGGGGCCTGCCCGCGACGTGCTGGCGCAGCTTCCAGAGTTCGTCATCCGCCGAAGGTTCTAGCCCATATGGCGCCCCGTTACCGCTGGATATTCTTCGATCTCTTCGACACGCTCTGCACCGTGAACGAGCCCGTCTATTATGCCGGAAAGAAGCGCGCCGCCGAGGCGGCCGGCCTCTCCTACGATGACTTTATGAAAGCCTGGAAGGAGACGGGGCCAGCGGCGAGCGTCGGACAGCTCAGGGACCCTTACGCCAGGGCGAAGGCGGCCCTCGAATCGCTCGGAGTGGCCGACCGGACCAAGATCGCGAAGGTAGCCGAACTCGACATCGAGACCATCAAGCAGTGCGTCTTCTTCTACGAAGGGGCCGAGGCGGCGCTTTCCTCGCTCAGGGCTAAGGGGTTCAAGCTCGGCCTCATAAGCAACGCCACCGCGACGACCGCCTTCGTTGTCCAGCCGTTGGGGCTCCGCGAGAAGCTTGACCTGCTGGTGTTTTCCTACGAAGCGAAGGCCGTGAAGCCGGACTTGGCCATATTCGTGCTGGCGCTTGAGCGCTCGGGCTGCGGCGGAAGCGAAGCCCTTTTCATCGGCGACGGCGCCAACCGAGAGCTTGACGGCGCCCGCGATGCCGGGCTTGCCACCCTGCGCATTGACCACCCCATGAAAGCCGAAAGCTTCAGAAACCGCGACGGCCTCTCCGGCCCGAGCCATAAGGCCGTCAACTCCTTCGCCGAACTGCTCGCCCTTCCCGAAATGCAACAGCCCCTTGCCTGACGAGCGACCCCGCCGAAAAGCATTGGCGGACGCTGGGGTGCAATAACAAACGGGGGCCGGTCTTGCTTCTTGACAGTATCGTTTTGGGGGTGCCCAGATATGAATGGAGCGAGGGCAAGTGCGATGGCGCCTCCCTCGCGGCTGGAGTGCCCTGGGCGGTGTGCAACATTACGGCGCATAACAATGGGAGCCAGACATAGATTTTACGGTATCCAGGGCTTCATCCTGCGAGCGAGTGCCATGAGGACAAGGCCAAGCGGGATGACGCGAACCATTGGGCTTACGCGGAGGAACAATTCAGCAAGCGGGAGACCGACAAGCATCATGGGTTGCACTGCGTTACGATAAGCCATATTGTTCGAGCCAGGGGGCGACGGATTCGCGAAAGTTCACCGGGAGGCCGCCATGCTCAAGGACACCAACACCAAAGACCTAGCCTTTTTCTTGCAACAATTTCCCTTTACGGGTTGTAGGTACTACTGCTGAAGTTCCGTTTCCAAAATGACCCAACCTTGACCATCGCTTATGCGATTAAGTGACCCGTATTGAGAGAAAGGAGCAAAGAGATGCGCTTCCTCTTAACCAGCCGAGCCGCTAAAATCGCATCTGCCGTACTCATAACGATTGTATGGTCCCTGACGAACTGCGTGCTAAAGACGGCTCCCGAGAAAGGCGTCAGTTCTCAAATAGCATCGGTTTGGCAAAGAAGTTTGCCGGAGGACTTCAGGGGGCAGACATTATCCACTTTGTTATGGAAATCTTATGCCTTTGTTTGGGGAGCCAATACTTTATTTGCGCTGGAGTCGAACACCGGCCAGACCAGTTGGACTATTTGCAGCAAAGCGTCAGAGTTCGCATACAATGCCACCATTCTCGATGGGAAATACCTGCTGTTGGCATCAGAAGATGGTACGCTGTACAAAATTGATCCGAGAACAGGGCAACAGACGTTAACGAGTACGACTTTTCTGTCTCCTGACTTGATACCCACCAAGAAGAATCAGCCTGTTGCGATTCTAGTCGCTGCGAATCCCGCAAAGAGGGGAGACGAAATAGTCGTGGCATTGCGATCGCCAGACCTTAGCGAAGCTTGGCGATATTCATTGCCCCACAATGCCAAGTTCTTTTCGGGAGAATTCATCGGCAAGTATCTATGCTTAGACGAGATACTGTCGCCGACGCAATCTTGCCTTGAAGTCTTGGATGTGCATAGCGGACGACTAAAGAAGGTCGTGAGACCGAGATCATTTCATTATTGCTATTCCAGTTATGGTAACGATGCTGTCCTAATCTGTGATCTGCAAAGAAACGACGCGAGAAGCGACTCGCAATGTACGATTTCCTTCATCGACGAGTCGAACGATCAAGTTTCCTTCGATGTCGCAAAAGGGTTCAAGGGCAACATGGCATCGGATTCCAAGGAGACCTATGCGGTGATTGGCGAGTCATGTCCCAAGCTCATAGCTTTGGATGTTCCTTCCCATAAGATAATGTGGCAAGCTGACATTGGTTGCCCTGAGGGTGATTTAGTCATCGCTCCAGAGGTACTCGTGTCTAGTTCCGCCGTTATCGTTAATTACAATGACAGCCTGATGATCTTCGATCGGGCGACCGGAAGAAGCATGTATAAGAACGAGAAAATGAGCACTTTCCAGTGCTCATTCGAAGACGAAAACATTTTGGTGACTGAAAGTTATGCTCCGAATCCACTAGTTACGATGTTACGACTGAACGTCGCCAATAACAAGAATAATCGGTAGCATAGAATTAGAATCATGGGGTCACCCATTAGTCGGCCCCTGTCAATAGGCACTTTCTCTCCATAGTGGCATCATTGTTTGATGCCGCTCCAATGAACGCTTGGCGCTTTCATTCAAGGCGCGCGGTGTATTAGACTGTAACGGAGGGAGGTTCGCATGAAGGCAACCGTTCTTGGGGCAGGGCGAGTCGGAGCGGCAATCGCCAAGGACTTGGCGAGGGACGGCGAATTTGAAGTGACGGTCGCGGACCTTTCGCCCTCCGCGCTTGAGGCTTTCGATCCGGCGCTAGGCATTAAGACGGTCCAGTCGGACCTTTCCAAAAGTGAAGTGGTCGCCGCCGCGGCGCGGGGTGCCGACATCGTCGTAGGGGCCGTTCCCGGCCACATGGGGTTCGCCACGGCGCTTGCCGTCCTGGAGGCCGGCAAGCCGCTCGTTGATATCTCTTTTTTCGAGGAGGATCCTTTCGAGCTTGACGGACTCGCCCGGTCTAAAAAGCTCGTCGCCGTTTTCGACTGCGGAATAGCCCCCGGCTGCGGGAACATAATCCTAGGCTACCTCCAGTCAATCTTGGACGAAGTGGCGTCGTTCGAGTGCCTGGTCGGGGGTCTGCCGCTGGCCAGGAGCTGGCCCTTCGAGTACAAGGCGCCCTTTTCGCCTTCCGACGTGATCGAGGAATACACGAGGCCGGCCCGCTTCGTGGACCATGGGGAAATCGTAACAAGGCCGGCGCTTTCGGAGCCTGAGTTGGTGGACTTCCCCGCGATTGGCACGCTCGAAGCTTTCAACACGGACGGCCTTCGCACGCTTCTGAAGACATCGAAGATTCCCTTCATGAAGGAACGCACGCTCCGTTATCCGGGCCACATCGAGAAGATGCGCGTCCTTCGTGAAATGGGGCTTTTCTCCAAACAGCCCGTCCAGCTTCGCGGCCAGAGCATCGTTCCATTGGAGCTTACATCCAAGCTTTTGTTCCCCATGTGGCAGCTCATGGAGGGCGAGGAGGACCTGACCATCATGAAGGTCGCCGTCGAGGGAACGAGGGGGCAGGCGAAGGTCAGGTACGAGTACGACCTATTGGACCGCTACGACGCCGAAACGAAAACGCTCTCGATGGCCAGGACCACCGGATACACGTGCACCTCCGTTGTCCGCCTCGTCGCGCGCGGGATTTACAAGACGGCCGGCGTTTCGCCGCCCGAATTGCTCGGCCGCGCTCCCGGTTGCTATCTTTTTGTCATGCAGGAACTCGCCAAGCGCGGCGTGGTATTTCGCGAAACGGTTACCGGATAATCGCTCCTTAGGGCTGGATGCAGTAAAGTGGACCGATTTTGGAGCGAAAAAAATCGAGGGTCGCTGCCCCTCTCTTGATGGTTTCTGGAGCGGGAAACGGGATTCGAACCACGCTCCGTCGCTATGGCTCCCTAGAGGGGGCGTCGGCCCGCCCCCTCCAGCGGTCGCTGTGCTCCCTGCCGCCCCCTGCCCTCACGCGGGAAGCTCTCTGACGCGGGGGACCTCCCCGTCCCCCGCACCCCTCGCCTCGGTCGCGGGTTCGAATCCCTTATGCTGTCTCTTGGCATAAAAAAATGAGGGGCCAAGCCCCTCGTTTCCGTTACGCTTACTGGAGCGGGAAACGGGATTCGAACCCGCGACCCCAACCTTGGCAAGGTTGTGCTCTACCAACTGAGCTATTCCCGCCCAGAAAAAGAGTTTAACCGAGAGCGGCAAATCTGTCAAGGCTGGCGGGGCGAATATTCGTCAGTGATGGCACGAGACCAGCGCGGCGATCAGGGCCACAATCAGCGCGATCCATTTGATTCTCATGACCATTCTCCAATCATTTCGCTTGGCGGTTCCCTTCAGGCTTTTGTTGCGCGGTCCGGCTCCTGCCGCGCTTTCGCTCTTCCACGGCGCGGCGCAGGAGATACTCGACTTGGGCGTTGACGCTCCTCAAATCGTCGGCGGCCCACCGCTGAAGGTCGTCCCACAGCTCCGGGCTGATCCGAAGAAGAAAGGGTTTCTTTTCGGCCAAGGGCTCCTCTTCTAAGCCTGCTCTACCACCACGGCCGTGCCGTAGCAGAGGACTTCGGTCGCCGAGCCTCGGCTGACGACCTCCGACGCGTCGTAGCGCAGCCCGACGACGGCGTTGGCGCCCATCGCCCGCGCGTGCTCGATCAGCAGCGCGTAAGCCTGCCCGCGCGCCTGTTCGCACATCTCGGTGTAGGCGCCTATCTGGCCGCCCACGATATTCTTCAGGCCGCCGACGATTCCCTGGGCTATCGTGGGGGCCCTGACGATGATTCCGCGAACGACGCCCTTGTACTCCTTGATTCTGTAACCGTCGAATGAGAACGTGGTCGTGACGAGCATGATGTCCTCCTCAATATAGCGTCCCGGCGTTTATTACCGGGTGCGCCTCTTTTTCGCCGCAGAGAACGACGAGAAGGTTCGAGACCATCTGAGCCTTTCTCTCGCTGTCCAGTTCCACTATGCTGTTGGCGGCGAGCTTCTCAAGGGCCATCTGCACCATGCCGACGGCTCCCTCGACGATCTTCTGGCGCGCCGCGATTATGGCCGAGGCCTGCTGGCGCTGCAGCATCGCCCCGGCGATCTCCGGCGCGTAGGCGAGATGGCTCAGGCGCGCTTCGACGATGCGCACGCCGGCGCGGGCGAGCCTCTCCTCAAGCTCCTTCTCCAGCGCCGTCGAAACCTCGTCTATGTTGCCCCTGAGCGATATCGCGGCCTGCTCGCCCTCTTCCCAGGAATCGTAGGGATAGGCGCTCGCGAGGTGGCGCAGCGCCGATTCGCTCTGCGTGGTGACGTAGTCGCCGTAGTTCTCGACCTCGAAGCAGGCGGCGAACGTGTCCTCCACCTTCCACACGACGACGGCCGCTATCTCGATTGGGTTTCCAGCCTTGTCGTTCACCTTCAGCTTTTCGCTGTTCAGGTTGTGGTAGCGCAGGGAAACCTTCTTCCTTACGTAGAATGGGTTGGCCCACCAGAAGCCGTTCTGCTTGACGCTCCCGGCGTACTGGCCGAAGAGCGTGAGGACTAAAGCCTCGTTGGGCTGAAGGACTATGAATCCCTTCGACATCAAGATGTTCCCGATGAGGCACAGCGCGACTGCCACGAGCGCGACCACGCCGATGGCGGGATCAATGAGATGGCGGTCCAGCCTCGAAACCGTCCCGACGAAGGCGACGACCAAGACGGGAAATAGAATTACGTTCAGGAACAACAT
>DAHXMK010000307.1 GCA_027365515.1 Candidatus Aminicenantota bacterium | reverse complement strand
ACCGTCGCTTTCCAGCAGGGCTTCTTCACGGTCAGCCGAACCTGCCCGCAGTGTTCAGGAGAGGGCGAGATAGTCCGCGACCCGTGCCCGGAATGCCACGGAAGGGGCAGGGCCAGGATTCAAAAAACGCTGAAGGTGCGCATTCCCCCCGGAGTTGATTCCGGTTCGAGGCTTAGAATCGGCGGAGAAGGCGAAGCCGGCGAGCGCGGCGGCCCGAGCGGCGACTTGTACCTCTTCATTGATGTCGAGGGCCACCAGTTCTTCAGGCGCGACGGCGAGCACTTGGTTTGCACGGTGCCGCTGACGATTCCGCAGGCGGTTCTGGGTGCCGAGATATTCGTCCAGACCCTGGACGAGAGCGAGGAGAAGGTCAAGGTTCCGCCCGGCACGTCGCACGGCCAGCGCTTCAGGGTGGCCGGGCGCGGCATGCCCAGAATAGGCGCCGGGGGAAGGGGCGACCTTTACGTTGACGTGGAACTCGTGACGCCGAAAAAACTGTCGAAAGAGGAAAAGCGCCTCTACGAGGAGATCGCGAGGCTTGAAAAGGAGGCCGCGCAAAGCTCCGGCGGCTTCTTCAGGAAGGTGATTCAAAAACTGGCGGAGGGCAAATAACAATGAGGCTTGCCTCGGCATCAATCGTTGCTCTTTCGGTCGCGGCCATGACGGCCTGCACGACGATGGTCGGCCCGCAGGACGACCTAGCGCGCAAGGTTGATTACTTAAGGACCGACGTCGAGAACCTGACGGCGCAGCAGAAGGAGCTGTCGGCCCAGATTCAGCAGATGAAGGACTCTCTCGCGGCGGCACAACAGCAGGCTCCGAAAGAAGCGGAGCCCCAGGTGCTCACTCCGCAGGCGGCGCCAGCCGAATCAGGCGACCTCGCCGGTGACCCGGCGCAGCTTTACAAGCGCGCCTACGACCTTTTGACGACGGGGAAGGTGAAGGAGTCGCAGGAGGCCTTCTCTGAATTCATCAGGCGCTTCCCCCAGTCCGACCTGGCCGACAACGCCCAGTACTGGATAGGCGAAGGTTTCTATTCGGAGAAGGACTACAAGAGCGCGCGGGACGCGTTCAAGGCGGTGGTGGACCATTTCCCATTCGGCAACAAGGTGCCCGACGCGATTTACAAAGAGGCCATCTGTGACGGGGAGTTGGGCGACAAGGCGGGTGAGAAGAAGCTTCTTCAAGAGATAGGCGAGCAGTACCCCTACTCGGAGGCGGCCGCCCTGGCGAAAGATCTCCTCAAGAAACTTTAGGCGATAGGCGCGACGTGAACGACGAGAAAAGCTACCCCAACGGCGAATGGACGCCGCTTCAAGCCCACGCCTCCGGCCGCAATTATTTTCGCGGCGAGTGGGAAGGCGCACCGGTGCTACTTGCCGATTTCGGGGAGGACCACGACGGGCGCGACCGCTTCGTCGCTGTCACCGGCCTCCTTGAAGCCAACGGCATCACCGTGCCGCGCCTGATTCACGTTCCCGACGGCGCTTCGTGGCTCATAGAAGAGTACGCGGAGGGGAGGCTCTGCTCGTCGGGGCGCTGGAGCGGCGCCCTTGAGGACCAAGTCCTCGAGTTCGCCCGCGCCATCGGCGGGATCAAGGCGGAGCAATGGCCCCATGGAGCGCCGCCGCTTTTATCCCTTGACGTCGCGCGATTGAGGTTCGAGCTCGGCTTTTTCGAAATGCACTTCCTCGGAGGGCTGCTCAATTCGCCGGCTCCTCCGGAGGCGCACGCCGCCTTCTCCGAGCTGGCCGCCTCGGTGGCGGAGGCGCCATTCCAAATGGCTCACCGCGATTACCATTCCGAGAACCTCCTCGTTAAGAGCGGAGGTGGGATGCTTGTCCTCGACTACCAGGACGCCCTCTTGGCGCCAAGGTGCTACGATTTGGCCTCGCTCGCGGTTGACGGCTACCGCGCGGTTCCATCCGCCTTCCAGGCGCGTTGCGCCTCTCTCTGCGCCGAGAGAAGCGGCGCGGAGAGAGTCGAGTTCGAGCGCTGCGCCCTGCAGCGCTCCCTCAAAGCCCTCGGGACTTTCGGCTACCAGATAACGAGGCGCAAGCGGTCGCGCTATCTTGCCTCCGTTCGCCTGACCCTCGGCCATGCCCTCAAATACTTGAGAAGCGCGCCGGTCCCCCTCGATTTCCTCGAACCGCTCCTAGTCCAGGCAAAGGAGGTTTTTTAGAACCTATCCCAGGAACAAGATGGCCCCGTCCCTTATGGCGCTGGCCTTCTGCTATAATCACAGTCATGAGGCGTTTCAATGGTTAATCGCGCCGGCCACTGGAACAAGATTTACGCGAAGAGGCAGCCCGGCGAGGTGAGCTGGTTTCAGCCCCACCTTGAAAAATCGCTCTCGCTCATCAACGCGGCGCGGCTTCCATCGGACGCCCGAATCATTGACGTCGGCGGCGGTGCTTCGACGCTCGCCTCCGACTTGCTCTCTCTCGGCTTCTCGGACATCACGGTGCTCGACGTCTCCTCGGAAGGATTGTGCCGCGCTAAAAGCGAAATGGGCGAAGAAGCCGGCCGCGTCAAGTGGATAGAGGACGACGTGCTGCTGGCGGAGTTGCCGCTGGACCATTATGGCCTCTGGCACGACAGGGCCGTCTTCCATTTTCTGATGGCCGAGGAGGAGCAAGCGGCGTACATGAAGAAGATGGCCGGCTCTCTGAAGAGCGGCGGCATTTTCATCATAGGGGGCTTTGCCCTCGACGGCCCAAGCCAATGCAGCGGTCTCCCTGCCGCCAGGCACTGCGGCGCGTCAATCGGCCGCTTGCTGGGAGCCTCATTCGCTACGCTTCAAGAAGCTTTCGAGACGCACTGCACGCCCTCGGGCAGCCAGCAGCGGTTCTTCTTTTGCAGTTTCCGAAAGAAGTAACGCGCTGGTGCGATGGCCGCCGCGCCTGCCGTCATTCTCTTCATTCGGACTCCTGGCGCCATGGCGGCAACCTTGCTTTCGCTTCCTGGTGAATCTTCTCGGCGGCCTGTGCTAGGATGTGCCTGGAGGCGCTAGGGGGCTGGTGCCCCTCGCGGGCTTCAAACCCGTAGCACCGGGAGTAATGCCCCGGCGGGAGAGTTCGATTCTCTTGCGCCTCCGCCAAAAGGAGCTGACGCTTGGCCGGACCAAATCAGAAAACCGAGGCGCAGCGGTTCGATTTTAAAAAGGACATCGAGCGGATGCAGAAGATGCTCGAAATACTGAGGCTCCAGTACAACCTCTTCTTCGCCGGGGCGAGGAGGGAGCCGCCATCAAGGGAGCGTATGGAGCTCGACCGCCTGTTCCAATACTACAGGAACGCAACGCTGACCAACCTCGAACAGCAGTTCCGCTTCAACAGTTTCGCCAACGGCTACACGCTCCAGTGCGAGCAGTGGGGAAAATGGCAGCGGGCCAAGGACGACGGCATAGTCGCCGACCCGCGCATGATAGCCGCGCTCAGAAAGGCCGAGAAAGAGCTGGGCGAACTGGAAAGGGAGACGCCCGAGGAGGCGAAGCAGCGCCACTCCATGGCAGCGAAGCAGGAGGAGCCGAAAGCCCAGAAACAGGCCCAGGCAAAGCCGGAGGGCCGCCCGGAACGGTCGCCGATGCAGCAGCTCTTCGAGCAGTACTCCAAGGCGCGCCTTGAGAACGGCGAGATGACGGCCATTGATCTGGCCGCTTTCGAGCAGCAGGTGGCCAAACAGCGCCAGGCCATAATCGAGAAGTACAAGGCGAAGGACGTGGCCTTCACCGTGGCGGCCCAGAACGGCAAAGTCACCCTGAAGGCGAAGATAATTGGAAAAGAGAAATAAGGCCCGCCGCTCTCGCGGCGGGCCCATGGCAATTGCGCGGCGCCTTAAGCACCGGCGCTATTTCTTTTCTTTCCTGGCGAACTCTTCCATGAAGCCGCAGAGGGTCTCGATCTGAGGGACGGTCACGGCGTTGTACATGGAGACTCTTATTCCGCCCAGCGACCTGTAACCCTTCAGGCCGACCATCCCGGCCTTCTTCGCTTCGGCGACGAACTTCGCGTCGAGCTCCTCGCTCGGAAGGTTGAAGTCCACGTTCATGAAGGAGCGGTCCTCCTTCACCTTCACGTAGCCCTTGTAGAAATCGGGGTGCTTGTCTATCACGCCGTAGAGCAGCTCGCCCTTCTTCATGTTGTTCTTGTGGATGACGCCGAGCCCGCCTATCTGCTTGTTGTAGGCGAGCACGTTCCTGAGGATATAGATCGAGAAACATGGCGGCGTATTGTAGAGGCTGTTCTTCTCGGCGTGTATCTTGTACTGGAGCATCGTGGGAATCTTGTCGCTGCACATTTCGAGGAAATCGTCCCTGATGATCGCGACGACAAGGCCCGACGGGCCGAGGTTCTTCTGCGCCCCGGCGTAGATGAATCCAAATGGCTTCACGTCGAAGGGGCGCCACATGAAGTCGCTGGACATGTCGGCCGCGAGCGGAATGCTCCCCGGGTTCGGGAACTCCTTCCACTGCGTGCCGTAGATCGTGTTGTTGGTGCAGATGTGGACGTAGGCCGCGTCCTTGTTGACCTTTATCTCATCGGCCTTCGGCAGCCTCGTGAACTTCTCGCCCTCGGTGGATGCGATGCAGCGCGCCGAGTCGCCCGCCACGATCTGCGCTTCCTTGAAGGCCTTCTTGGCCCACGAGCCGGTGACGATGTAGTCAGCCTTCCTGCCGGAGTGGAGCACGTTCATCGGCAGCATCGCGAACTGGAGGTTCCCGCCGCCCTGAAGGAAGAGCACCTTGGAGTTGTCGGGGCCGTTGAGAAGCTCCTTCACCAGGGCGATCGCCTCGTTGTGGACGGCGTCGTACTCCTTCGCCCGGTGCGATATCTCCATCACCGACATCCCGGTGTTCTCGAAGTCCAAGAGCTCGGCCTGAGCCCTCTCTAACGCCGGCAGCGGAAGCCCGGCCGGTCCCGCGTAAAAATTGATCACTCGCTTTGCCATGACTATCTCCTTTTGGACAGGATGTCCACCACTATGTCACCGATTCTCAGAAGGTTCTCTTTCGACGAAGCCCCGATGTGGGGCGTCATGAGCACGTTCGGAGCGGTGAAGAGCGGGCAGTCGGCCGGCGGCGGGTCGGAGTACCAGACGTCGGTGCCGTAAGCGGCGACTTGGCCTGAGGCGAGCGCCTTCGCGAGCGCCGCTTCATCAATGACTTTCGCCCTGCCGGTGTTTATCAGGATGACGCCTTTCTTCATCTTGGCGATCATTGATTCGTTGATCATCCCCTTCGTCTCATCGGTGAGAGGCGTGTGGAAAGAAATATAGTCCGAGTTGGCGAGAAGCTCGTCAACGCCTACGAGCTTGGCGGCGGGATGCTCCTTGATGAAGGGGTCATAGGCGATGACTTTCATGCCGAAAGCGGCGGCCCGCTTGGCCACCTCGCTCCCGATTCTTCCGACGCCCATGAGGCCGAGCGTCTTCTGGTAGAGCTCGGTCCGCTTCAGCTCCTTCTTGAGCCACTTGCCCTCCTTCATCGAGACGTGCGCCTCGACGACCCTGTTGGGGATGGCGAGCATCAGCGCCATCGCGAGTTCTGCAACCGCCACCGACGACGCTTCAGGCGTGTTCATGACGGTTATGCCGCGCGCCTTGCACGCCTCCTTGTCAACGTTGTCGAGGCCGACTCCTCCCCTGATGACGAGCTTCAGATTTGGCGCCTTAGCGACAAGCTCCGGAGTCACCTTGGTCTTGGAACGGATCAGCAGAACTTCCGCCTCGCCGAGCTTCGCCATGTCATCGAAAACCTCGCCGAAGGGCTGAAGCCTCTGGGGCAGCGATTTGTCGAATGCGTCCGCTATTAGAATTTTCATTCCGACACCTCCTCAAAGATAATTTCACCACTAAGGCACGGAGTTCACGAAGGTTGATTCTCTTTTGGGGCTGTCCCTCCGTGTCATTGTGGTTGACCTGTCTTTAGTCCTCTATCAGCCTGACCAGCAGGCCGCTTCTGAGCTTCGGCTCGAACCACGTTGACTTCGGCGGCATGACCTGGCCTGAGTCGGCTACGGCCATGAGCTGTGGCAGCGAGGTCGGGTAGAGCGAGAAAGCGACGGCCCATCCGCCGTTCACCCTCTTTTCAAGCTCCTTCATGCCTCGGATGCCGCCGACGAAGTCAATGCGCTTGTCGGTCCTGGGGTGCAATGCCGAGCACCGGCGCCAGGAGGTTGTCCTGAAGAATCGAGACGTCGAGCCCCTTGACGGGGTCGGCCGCTGGAAAGCTTCCAGGCTTCGCGGCAAGCCTGTGCCACTTTCCTTCGAGGTACATTCCGAACGAGCGCGGGGCCGAGGGCTTTGGTTCGGAAGCGGGAGCGATTTCAAACTTATCCGCCACCTTCGCCAGGAACTGTTTTGCAGAAAGGCCGTTCAAGTCCTTTACCACCCTGTTGTAGTCCATGATCTTGAGCTGATCGTGTGGGAAGACCACCGCCATGAAGTATTCGAAAGGCTCCTCGCCCGTGTGGGTTTTGCTCTTGGCCCTGAGCGCCTGGCCGCAGCGGACCGCGGCGGCGGTGCGGTGGTGGCCGTCGGCGACGTAGAGCGCGGGCACCTTTTCGGCGAAGAGTTTCTGAAGTTCGTTCATTTCCTCCGCGCCCGCGATGGCCCAGACGGTGTGGCCGAAGCCGTCGTCGGTGATGATGTCGTAAACTGGGTCGCAGCTCGTGGCGAGCTTGACGATCCGGTCTATTTCTGGCAAAGCGCGATAGGTGAGAAAGACCGGCTCGGCGTTGGCGTTCTGTTCCATCACGTGGCGCGTCCGGTCGTCCTCCTTGTCCTTTCTCGTGAACTCGTGGCGCTTGATGAGCCCCTGCTCGTATTCCTTTACCGAGCAGAGCGCCACCAGGCCGTCCTGCACGTGGTTGCCCATCTTCTGGCGGTAAACGTAAAAGCAGGGCTGCCCCTCCTTGAAGAGAAGGCCTTCGGAGATGAACTTCCTCAGGTTCTCGGCCCCCTTCGCGTAAACTCTGTCATCGTAAAGCGGGACATCCGGGTCGAGGTCTATCTCCGGCTTGCAGATGTGAAGAAAGCTCGCGGTGTTGCCCTTCGCCAGCTCCCTCGCTTCGCCCGAGTTGACAACGTCGTACGGATGGCTCGCGACCAGCGATGCCTGTTCCGGCTTTGGCCTGTAAGCGGCAAAAGGCCTTATCTTGGACATCTCATCTCCCTTTTCAAGTTAGCTTGCCCCGCGGATTCGGTAGCAGCGCTAGAGCAGAGGATACCCCAACTGGCGTTACGGTTCAAGCTTGGGGCTCCAGAATTCCTCCATGAAAACATAGCCGCGCGGAGAGGCGGGGGCGATGTTACGGCTCAAGCCGTTCAACGTTGCTCTCCTGTTTCAAGGCCCAGCTTTCAAACGCTTGCATCATCGCCTCTTCGCTCTTGCTCGAATTGATAGCGAGCCTCAGGGCGTTGGCTCCGTGAAGTCCTTTGGTGTACTTGCCCAAAAACGTCTTCATTCTGTGAAGGGCGAGCCCTTGGCGGCTCGTGGACAAAATCTCCTCGAAGTGGCGGCGGATAAGCGCCAACCGTTCCTCGGTGGAGGGGGCCTCGCACGCTCCGGTCGAGGCAAGTTGCGCGGCCTGGCGGAAAATCCATGGGTTCTTCACCGCGGCGCGGCCGATCATGACGCCGTCGCATCCCGTGTCGGCGAACATCCGGAGAACGTCCTGGGCGCTCTCCACGTCGCCGTTTCCAAAGACGGGCAGGGCCACTGCGCCCTTCAACTCCGCGATTCGGTCCCAGCTGGCGCTTCCTTTGTAGCCCTGTTCTCTCGTCCTGGCGTGAAGGCAGAGGCCGGAGAGTCCCACTCCCGCCAGCGCCTTGGCTACCTCGATGAAGGTCAACTGCCGCTCGTTCCAACCGAGGCGCATCTTCGCA
>DAHXMK010000304.1 GCA_027365515.1 Candidatus Aminicenantota bacterium | reverse complement strand
GCGGGACAGCTCGACGGCGGCCACGTGCTCTACGCTTTCGCCAGAAGGCGCCACTTCTATATAAGCAGGGCCCTCGGGATAGGCCTGTTCGCCCTGATGCCGTGGGGGCTGCACTTCGGCATCTGGGCGGTTCTGCTTCTCGTCCTTGGGTACGGCCATCCCGCCTGCGTTTGGGAAGACCGTCCCCTCAATCGCCGCCAGGCGGCTCTCGGCGCCGCGGCCCTCGTAATCTTCGTCCTCTGCTTCCACCCGATGCCCTTCTCGTTCCAGAACTGAGAACCGTTTCTCGTGCCCGTGGCTCTTGGCGGGCTGGGCACGAACCCATGGGTGGAATTGACGGGACGATGGCGTTGTTATAAAATGACCGCCCGGTCAGAAAATCGCCGGCAGCGGATACGCGGGAGCGGCATTGAGCGGCAGGACGCCAGGCTCGAAAGCGAAAAACCGGGAAGCAACGCGGAAGGCGATTCTCGGCGCGGCCGTCGGCCTTCTTTCCGCGAAAGGCCCCCAATCTCTGACGATGGAGAGGGTGGCCAAGAAGGCGGGGCTCGCCAAGGGGACGCTCTACCTGTACTTCAAGGACAAGAAGGCGCTGTTGGAATCAATGAAGGAAGAGGCTCTGTGCCCTCTCCGCGAGGAGATGGCCGGAATTCTCGCCGGTGAATTGCCACCGCGCGAGAAGCTCGAAGGCCTGGTGACGCGGCCCCTGGAATTCTTCGACGAGAACAGGAATTTTCTAAAAGTCGTCCTCTGGCAGCGCCAGATCGTCGAATCCTTCGCCAGGCGGCAGCAGAGCGACATGTACCGCTCGTTCGTCGAACAGGTCGCAACTGTTATAGAGGAAGGGATGGAGAGAAAAACGTTCCGCAGGGTTGACGCGGCAAAGGCGGCGGTGGTTTTCGTCGAGGCCGACATCGCCATCGCCCGCCAACGCCTTTTCGAGCCGTCCGTAGTCAAGCCGGAGGGCGACGCGAAGCTTCTTCTTGACATCTTTTTCGATGGGATCATGGCCAGAGACTCTGGCACCAGGAGACAATGATGAGGATAACGCGAAAGATCACGCGCCGGCCTATCGTGGCGCAGGCCGTCTCGGCGGCCCTTCTCGCCGTATTGTCGGCTTGCGCGCATAACCCGCCGAGGGTGTACGGCGCGCCGGGGACGGCTCCGGCTCCCAATGTTCCGTGGATGCCTCCCCAGCGGGCCTTGGCCGCGCCAGAAGCGAAAAGCGCTCAGCCGTCCGGGCTCCCCAAAGAGATCGCGGCGCGGGCCTCTTCGCTCGCGCTGGCCGACATCGTGGACGTGGCCTTGAGGAACAGCCCTCTCACGGCTCAGTCCTGGGCGCAGGCGAGGTCGGCCGCGGCCGCTTACGGCAGCCAGAAATCTCTCTATTACCCCTCGTTGAACGCTTCGGCTTCGCTGACAAAAGCCGAGGGCTCCTTCGCGAACGGCAAGATTTCCTACTTCCAGCAGAGCTACGGACCGAGCGCCGACCTGACGTGGCTCTTGTTCGACTTCGGAGGAAGAAAGGCCGCCGTCGAGGAGAAGAGGCAGGCGCTCTTGGCCGCCGATTGGTCCCACAACTCCGCGATACAGGGCGTCATACTCGGGGTGGAACAGGCCTATTACGATTACGTCAACGCGAAGGCGCTTCTTGAATCGGCCCAGGCGAGCCTCAAGGACTCGGACCAAAACCTCGACGCCGCCCAGGCGCGCCATTCGGTCGGCGTCGCCACAATAGCCGACGTCCTCCAGGCGCGCACGGCGAAGTCGCAGGCCCAGCTTCAGGTTGACACCTATACCGGGCAGATAGCCACGACGAGGGGCGCGCTGGCAACGGCGATGGGGCTTCCGGCCAACACGCCGTACGACGTCGCGCTGCCCCAGGGCGATCCACCGGCCCAAACTGTCTCCGAGGCGGTGGAGCGCTACCTGGACGAGGCTCAGCGCCGCCGTCCGGACTTGGCGGCCGCGAGATCCCGCGCTCTGCAAGCAGAGGCGCACGTCAGGACGATCAGGGCGCACGCCTATCCTTCCATCTCGTCCAGCGGCACAGTGGGAAGAACTTACTACGACAACCGCGACCTCTACGGAAACACTTACAGCATCGGGGTCCAGGTGAAGGTGCCGCTTTTCGCCGGCTACAAGAACCACTACGATTTGATTCAGGCGAAGGCCGACAGCGACGCGGCGAACGCCTCGCTTCAAGGCCAGGAGCAGCAGGTGGAGCTTCAAGTCTGGTCGAGTTACTACGGCCTCAAGACGGCCGGACAGCGGCTCATAACCTCGAAGGACCTGATGGACAGCGCGAGCCAGTCGTACGACGTCGCGCTCGCCAGATACAAGGAGGGAGTCGGCACGATCCTCGACCTTTTGCAGGCGCAGAGCGCCCTCGCGAACGCGCGCGCCCAGAGCGTGGCCGCGCGCTCCGACTGGTTCACCTCCGCCGCCCAGCTCGCCTACGACACCGGCTCTTTGTCGCTCGACGATCCGAATCTGAAAAACGCCGTCCCAACGGTCATGCCCAAGGAGAAC
>DAHXMK010000276.1 GCA_027365515.1 Candidatus Aminicenantota bacterium | reverse complement strand
GCGGGACTGCTTGGCACGCCCGAGGTGATTCAAGGGGAGGTCAAGGCGAACGCTTGACCGCCATTCGCGGGCGGCGATATCCCCTGGCTTGTTAATGGAAAAAAAGGCGGCCCAGCGGGCCGCCCAGGCTTTCTTCGTCTTCAAAACCTTACTTCTTTGATTTCTTCGCGCTGCCGTTGCCGACGAGGCGGCGGGTCTCGCGGGCGATCATCAGCTCCTCGTTCGTCGGGACCACCATGATGGTCACCTTGCTCTTGTCCGTGGAGATGATCTTTTCTCTATCCGGCGACTCGTTGCGCTTCTTGTCCAGTTCCATTCCGATGAAGTCGAAATTGGAACAGGCTATCTCGCGGACGTAGGGGTCGTTTTCCCCGATGCCTGCGGTGAAGACCAGCACGTCCAGCCCGTTCATCGAGGCGACGTAGGTGCCGATGTATTTTCTGATGCGGTAGCAGAACATCTTGAGCGCGAGCTGTGCGCGCTCGTTGCCCGCGTCGGCCGCCTTGTGGACGTCGCGCATGTCGTTCGAGACGCCGGAGACGCCCAGGAGGCCGCTCTTCTTGTTGAGGATGGCCACTACGCCGTTGGCGTCCTGCTTCTCGATGTCGCCCATAGCCGCGACGACCGCCGGGTCAATGTCGCCGCTTCTTTGCCCCATCATCAGGCCGTTCAACGGAGTCAGCCCCATTGAGGTTTCTAGAGACTTGCCGTCCTTGATGGCGGTGATGCTGCACCCGTTGCCGAGGTGGGCGGTGATCATGCGCAGTTCCTTGAGAGGCTTTTTCAAAAGGGCCGCCGCGCGGTGCGCGACGAACTGGTGCGACGTGCCGTGAAAGCCGTAGCGCCTGACGCCGTGCTTCTCGTAGTACTCGTATGGAATCGCGTAGAGGTAAACGTGCTTGGGCATCGTCTGGTGGAACGCCGTGTCGAATACGGCCACCTGGGGGACGCCGGGGCAGAGCTTGTCGCAGGCCTCGATACCCATTATGTTGCTCGGGTTGTGGAGCGGCGCGTAAACCACGCAGTCCTTCACGGCGGCCATGACGTTGCCGTCAATGATGACCGAGTCGGAGAACTTTTCGCCGCCGTGAACCACGCGGTGTCCGACGGCCGCGATCTCGTCCACCGATTTCATCACGCCGTATTCGGGGTCGGTCAACGCGCCGATCATGTCGGAGACCGCCTTGGAATGGTCCGGGATGCCCGACCTGATGGTGATTCGGCCGATGCCGACCGAGTCGTGCTTCAGGCTGGCGTTTTCCTGGCCGATCCTGTCCACCAACCCTTTCGCTATGACGGTTTCGTCCTCCATGTTGAAGAGTTGATACTTCAGGGAGGAGCTTCCACAGTTCACGACTAGCGTTTTCACGTTATCCTCCAAAGGCTCCCGCGACAATCTTCCGTTCGTCGGGAGCGGATCGTCTTTCTATCCTATCGCCTGCACCGCCGTGAAGGCGGCGACGTTTACTATGTCGTCCACGCTGCATCCGCGCGAGAGATCGTTCGCGGGCTTCGCGAGCCCCTGAAGGACCGGCCCGATGGCTTGAGCCCCGCCCAGCCTCTCGACCGCCTTGTAGCAGATGTTGCCGGCGTTGAGGTCGGGGAAGATGAAGACGTTGGCCCGTCCGGCCACTTGGCTTCCGGGGGCCTTTTTCGCACCGATGGCCGGGATAAGCGCAGCGTCGAACTGCAGCTCGCCGTCAATGACCAGGCCAGGCGATTTTTGCTTCGCCATCTCCACGGCCTTCAAAACCTTGTCGAGGTTCTCGTGCTTCGCGCTGCCCTTCGTCGAGAAGGCCAGCATTGCAACCCTCGGCTCGAAGCCGCAGAAAGCTTTGGCGCTCTTTGCCGAAGCAACCGCGATGTCGGCGAGCTGGTTTTCGTCCGGGTAAGGATTGACGGCGCAGTCGGCGAAGACCATGAGCCCATCCTGGCCGAACTCCTTGTTGGGATGGACCATGATGAAGAAAGAGGAAACGGTCTTGATGCCTGGAGCGGTGCCCAGAATGTGAAGCGCCGACTTTATAACCAGCCCGGTGGTGTTGTAAGCGCCTGAGACGCACCCGTCAACGTAGCCTTTTCTAACCATCATATCGCCGAAAAAGACGTTGTCGCGGATGGCCTTTTTTGCCTCCTCCGGAGTCATGCCCTTCGCTTTTCTCAATTCGTAATACTCATTGGCGAAGGGTTCCAGCCATGGGGACTGGAAGTGGTCTATGACCCTTACCTTTTCGATTCCCTTTGCCTCGGCGCCCAGCGCATCTTTCACCTGAGACTCGGTGGCCAGAAGCGTGATCTCGCCAAGTCCCTCCGCCGCGGCCCTCACGGCTGCCTGGATCATCCGCTTGTCCATCCCCTCCGAAAGGACGATCTTTTTCTTTCCCGATTTGGCCTTGGCCTTTATGGCCTCCATGACGTGCATCTCTTCCTCCTGAAGTAAACGAACCGCGCCAGCGGCTCCAGTGAAGCGAACAAGCTCGGCCGTGAAACCCCGGCTCTCAGGCTGAAGTATAATATTTGCTTTAAGGAGGGCTCAAGAATTGATGGGCCTAATAGCTCGACGGTGGGTTATATGCACCATCACGGCGCTCGCTGTTTCTGGCGCCGCGTACGCGGAACAGCCAGCAACGGCGGAGGTTCAAAAGCCAAGGCCCAAGATAGGCCTCGTTCTTTCAGGCGGAGGCGCAAAAGGGGCATTTCACGTAGCGGTTCTGAAAGCCCTCGAAGAGATGCACGTGCCTATTGACTGCATTGCCGGTACCAGCGCCGGCGCTCTGGTGGGCGGGCTCTACGCCGCCGGCGTATCGCCTGCGGAAATCGCGTCTCTCGTCAACCAGAGGTCGTTCGAGAGACTGTTCAGCGACAGCCCTCCGCGGCGTGAGATTCCCTTCAGGCGCAAGGAGGAGGACCGCCGCTACCTCTCGGAGTTCGAGCTGGGG
>DAHXMK010000220.1 GCA_027365515.1 Candidatus Aminicenantota bacterium | reverse complement strand
TTTTTGTGTCATGGCAAAGCGGACGGACGACGAAATCCTTGCTGATCTCACTGCGAAGCAGCGTGAGATCGAGATGCGGATCAACGCGGTGAAGGCGCGTTCGAAAGAACGCGCCCGCAAGGAGGAGACCCGCCGCAAGGTTCTGGTTGGCGCGGTCATCCTTGCGGAAGCGGAGCGGTCCGATGCCGCGAGGCTGCGGCTTCAGACCCTGCTCGACAAGCATCTTGTCCGTCCTGTCGACCGCGAGGTGTTCGGACTGCCGCCTCGACCAGACCGTCCCGGCCAGGTGGGCGTATCCGGCGACGGAACCTTAAGCCCTGATGGTGACGACAGCCCATGATCGGCAGAGCTTTCTTTCCGGAGTAGCCATGACTAGTCACGCCAAGCCATGATTAGTCATGGGATATCAGAGCGATATGTGCCATGATTAGTCATGGCTAAGAACAGCAGAGACGGGAATCGAGAGCGCGCCGCCCGGCGCCGGGCGGCGCTAGCAGAGCGCGGGATCAAGCAAGTCCTGCTTATGGCTCCGGAGCAGGCCCACCCGTTGCTGAAACAAGCGGCTAGCCTGATGACCCGCGACGATGACCCTCTAGAGCCACGGGCGGCGCTGCGTCGGGCTGGCGGGGCGAATGAGCCCGCGCCGGATGAGGTGTCACCCGATCTTGCTGTTGAACTGGAAGCCGCCAAAGCCCGGATCGTGGAAGTTGAGCGTCAGGCGGAGGCACGGCTGGCGATTGTGATTGAGGCATCGGAGCGACGGCGGCGAGCCTTGGAGGTTGAGCAGGAGAGAGTCCGGGCTAGCGCCGAGGAGGCTCAGAAGGCTGCCAAGTCTGCCCAGGAAGCTGAGGAACGGGTGACGGCGGCGCAGCGGCGTGCGGAGAAGGCGGAGGCGGCCATCAGGCAGGCCAAGGCCCTGCCGGGTATCAAAGGCCGTCTGGTGCGGTTTCTGGCTGGCGACGTTCTGAAATAGCAGGAGGCCGCTGCACCGGACTTCTGCACCTGAAATTCCTGCTTCCGGCCTATGGGTCGGGTGTAGTGCGAAATTCGTAAATTACGCACCGACTGGACTTTACTGACGATTAAAGTGACCTATCAGAACAATGGACTTGCTCCACTTTTGTGGAGAGGCATTGGATCAATAGGCGGCCAGTTTTTCGAACTGGACGGGGCTCATGAAGTTTAACGCTGAGTGGCGCCGGAGCGGGTTGTAGAAGCCGTCGATATAGCGTGCAATGGCGGTTTCCGCTTGCTCGCGGGTGTAGAAGATCGTTCGCCACACCAGCTCGGACTTTATGGTTTTGAAGAACGTCTCGACCATGGCGTTGTCATAGCAATTCCCCTTGCCTGACATCGAGATCTGGATACCGTGCCGCTTGAGTTCGGCCTGATAATCAGTCGAGCAATATTGACTGCCGCGGTCCGAATGATGGATCAGGCTGGCTTTTGGACGGCGCATGACGAGGGCTTTGTGTAGCGCCGCGAGAGGCAGGCCCCGGTGCAACCGGTCACTCGTGGACCAACCGACGACGCGGCGGCCGAACAGGTCGATGACGACCGCCAGATACAACCAGCCCTCCCTTGTCCAGATGTAGGAAATATCAGCTCCCCATTTTTCATCCGGCCGTTCCGCCGAGAAATCCTGATCAAGCAGGTTCGGTGCGATCGGCCAGTCGTGCTCGCTGTCCGTGGTCCGCTTGAACCGCCGCTTCTGCCTAGCCTTGAGGCCGTTCTCGCGCATCAGCCGGGCTGTCCGGCGCCGGCCGACGGCAAGACCGCTATCCTGTAGCTCCCGCGTCATGGGGATGTCCCTTGGAATGTTGAAATA
>DAHXMK010000274.1 GCA_027365515.1 Candidatus Aminicenantota bacterium | reverse complement strand
CCACCGAAGGCGTCTCGGACCTGACCGAGGAGCACTGGAAGCTCATCAACTATCTTAGGAACTACTACCTGCCCCCCGCGAGGGCCAGCGCCGCGAGCACCAGGACTACGACTAGCGACACGAGAGCATTCATCCTATGTCACCTCATCATTGGCAACGATCGTCTTTCCCAATCCCGCCTTCCGGTTCATCGGCCTGGCCGCCGCCGTTTTCGGGGGCCTGCGCCGTCCCGTACATCCTTTCGAGGATATAGAGCTTTCTCTTTGCTTCGTCAGCCTTGATGGCGAATATCTTTTCGCGGCACGCCGAATAGGCATCGAAGGCCTGTAGCGCCAGGCCGTCAACGCGGCCGAAAAATTCGGCTATGCCCTCTTCGCTTTTCCAGGAGGGATATGCCTCGCGCACCGCATCTTTCAGCAGGAAAACGAAGCCCACCGCCTCGGACGGAGCGAAGTCCTGCACCGCCCTCAGCCGCACTATCTCGTCCATGCTTTCCTTTAGCGCGGCCGGATCGGCCCCTTCCGCGATGCCCCTGAAAAGCTTCGGGAGGTGCTGCCTGAAGGTGAAGCCCGCCGGGTTGCGAAACTGGTCCCGCTCGGAAAGGAGGAACTTCGCCATGTGGCCGGGGTAGGTCGCGGCGACCTTTTCGAGCCAGGCTTTGACGATTTCTTCCTCGTGGCCTTGAAGCCACCCGCTGGCAACCACTCTAGCCCCCTGCCTTCAATCCCCCGCAGCCGCGGGCGCGGCCCGTTTCGAGGCAAGCAACCGCTCAGCCACGAAGGCCCCGCCGCGCGCCTTTCCACATGATATGTTGAGGGGGGAGAGGGCCGGCGCGATGCAGCCGCGGCCGGCCTCTCGCCCCTCGCCCCCCCTCTCGGGTTTACACGCAGCCGGTTGGCTTGGGCAAGCCGGCCAGTTTGCAAGCCCCCTTCGCGGGGCCGGATGGGAAGAGTTCGTAAACGCGGTTCAAAGGCAGCCCGGTCTCCTTGCAGAGCTTCCGCACCATCGGCGCGATGCCGAACTGCAGGTAGTAGTTCCTAAGATAGTTGATGAGCTTCCAGTGCTCCTCGGTCAGGTCCGAGACGCCTTCGGTGGTGGCGAAGTCCTTGGCCACTTCCTCGTTCCAGATGGAAGGATCTTCAAGAAATCCGTCCTCGTCCACGTTGTAGCTGCGACCATTGAGTTCTAGAGTAGGCACGGTGATTACCTCCTGCCGGCTTCTCCGGCGTTTAAGCCATTTCGATGTACCCGCACGGGCACTCTTCGGCGCACTTCTTACATCCGTTGCAAAGCTCCAGCTTTACCTTGTAATGATCTCCCTTGGGGAGTTTGACGAAGCAACTGTTCGTGCAGTACATCCAGCAGGTCTCGCAGTCCATGCACATGCCGCACGACATGCAGCGCTTCACTTCGTCGAGAGCCTGCTCTTCGGTGAGTCCCTTTTCGATTTCGGTGGCGAACCCTCTCTCCTGCGGCGGGAGGTGGTGGCGCTCGTTTCTCGCCGCATCCTTGTACCAGGCGAGCTTCATCTTGTCAGTCTTGATGATGGGCGCCTGCTGGTGCTTGTCAAGCTGCTTGCCGCGGAACCTCGCGTCTATCGCCTCCGCCGCGAAGCGGCCCTGCGAAATAGCTATCGTCACGAGGCCGAGCTCGATGTCGTCTCCGCCGGTGTACACGCCGTCAACCGACGTGGCGCCCCACTGGTCGGCCTTGATCCAATCCTTGCCCTCCCTGAGCGGCGAGAAGCCTTCGAACTCCGGCTCCTGGCTGATGGCCGCCACGATCGCCGTCGCCTCGATGGTGAACTCGGAGCCAGCCTTCGGAACGGGCCTGCGGCGGCCGGAGGAGTCCGGCTCGCCAAGCTCCATCCTGATGCACTTCATCCCGGTGGCGCGGCCTTTGTCCAGAACGATCTCCACTGGCGCTGCCAGAAATTCGATCTTGATCCCCTCCTCGAGGGCACCTTCTATTTCGGGGGCTATCGCCGGCATTTCGTTCCGGGTCCGCCTGTAAACGATGGTCACGTCTGCGCCCAGCCGCTTGCTTATGCGCGCGGCGTCAATCGCCGTATCGCCCCCGCCGACCACCAGGACCTTCCCGCCGACCTCGACTTTTTCGCCGCTGTTGGCCTTGTTGAGAAACTCCGTCCCGGTGTAGACGTTGGGCGCATCCTCGCCGGGCACCCTGAGCTTGAGCCCCTTGTGGGCGCCGATGCCGACGAATACGGCCTGGTAGCTCTTCTTGAGATCGTCCAGCTTGACGTCCTTGCCGATGACGGTCTTGCACTTGATCTCGACGCCCATCCCCTCGATGCGTTTGATCTCTGAGTCCAGCACTTCCCTTGGAAGACGGTACTCGGGAATGCCATAGCGGAGCATGCCGCCCG
>DAHXMK010000267.1 GCA_027365515.1 Candidatus Aminicenantota bacterium | reverse complement strand
TGGCCTGTCCATCGCGCTTCAGGGTGGTCGGGAATTGCGCGCAACGCGCCTCGATGTCGGCCTCCGGCATGATCAGCCGCCCGTCCGCGCTCATCTGGTAGCGTTGCAGGAAATAGGGCAGCTTCAGCCGGAAGTGGGCCTGGGCGTTGCACGCCTTCGTCGGCTCGGTGCCCTTGATGAAGTACTGCTCGCTCACCTGCGTGCACGGCGTGTCAACTCCGGCGCGCAGGCCGGTCTGCGGGTCCACGAGCACCTTGACGACTGTTTCCGGCATCGGCCAGTCCACGTCCTCTTGTCCGGCGCAGGCGGGCTCCATGAACTTGCGCCATATCGGCTCGCCGACGCGGGCTCCCGTCTCAAGACGTCCCAGCGACTTGTGGTCGTCGCGACCGGCCCAAACCCCGCAGACGATGTTCGGATTGAAGCCGATGAACCAGGAGTCGGTGTAGTCGTCCGTCGTACCCGTCTTGCCGGCGAAGTGGCCCTTCATGTTGGCCGCGCTCGCTCCGGTCCCGCGCTTTATGACCCCGGTCATGCCCTCCACCGTCACGAAGGCGGCGGCCGGGTCGAGGACCGGTTCCGGCACCGGGTGGGTTTCCTCCAGCGTCTTTCCGTTCCTGTCGGTGATCTTGGAAATGAAATAGGGGGCGACGTAAACGCCCTGGTTGTCGAGCGCTGCATAGGCCCCGGTAAGATCCCAGAGCGTGATCTCGAACGCCCCCAGCGCCATCGAGGGGTACGGCTTCAAGTCGCTTGTGATGTGCAGCCGCTTCGCCAGATCAATCACCCGGTTCATTCCAATCTGGTCGAGCAGATGGACGGCGCAGATGTTGACGGAGTGCTCCAGCGCCGTCTGGTAAGTGATCCATCCGAAGTAATCGGGGTCGAAGTCCCTCGGGATGTAAGCCTCGGAGCAGAGCTTGTCCGCATTTTCGCGGCCGGTGAGAAAAGCCGTGGGCTCGTCAACCACGTTGTCCGAAAGGGTCACGCCGTCCGAGAAAGCTCGCGCGTAAATGATCGGCTTTACGGCCGACCCGGTCTGCCTCTTCGCCTGTATGACTCTGTTATACATCGAGGAGGCGAAGTCGTACCCGCCGACCAGGGCGAGCACTTCCCCGGTATGCGGGTTCAGCGCGAGCAGGGCTCCCTGCGCTGTCGGCGGCTGCTCAAGTTCGATGGAAGGAGGGTCCGCGGCATGGAGGACCTTTATCATGATCCTGTCGCCTACCTTGAAAACTATGGAGGGGTGAATCGTCCCGGCCCACTTCCATTGCGTGGGGCCAAGCGTCAGAGTTCGGCCGCAAGCGGAAGCCTGGATGGAATCGGGGGCAACCTGCTTGACCGTGGCCCAAACCCTCGCGCCATCGGCAAATTCTGAAGCGGCCGTCGTCTCGTCGGGGGCGGAATCGCCCCTGAGCGGGCCCTTGAAACCGTGGCGGCGGCTGTATTCGTGGAGGCCATCCTTGACGGCGCCGACCGCCAGCTCCTGGAGCTTCGGGTCTATCGTCGTGAAGACCTGAAGCCCCTTTTCGTAGAGCGCCTCCTCGCCGTATTTCTCCTCGCAATAAATCCGCACCCTCTCGCTGATGTAGGCCGCGGCGCCCTCCTCCATCGAGCTCCTGCCGCGGACCTTGATCGGCTTCTCCTTTTCCGCCTCCGCCTGCGCCAACGATATCTTGCCGGTGGCGGCCATCCTGTCAAGGACGAGGTTCCTTCTGGCCTTCGCCCTGTCGGGGTGGTTGATGGGCGAATACTGCATCGGAAGCTGTATCATCCCCGCAAGCAGGGCCGCCTCGCCGGTAGTGAGGCCCGAGGCGGGTTTCCCGAAGTAGAAGCGCGACGCGCTCTCAATCCCGTAGTAGCCGTGGCCGAAGTAAACCTTGTTGGCGTACATCTCCAGGATTTGCTGCTTGCTGTACCGCTTCTCGATGTTGACGGCGAGGATCATTTCGCGGATTTTCCTGACCCAAAGCTTTTCCGGCGTGAGGAAGT
>DAHXMK010000254.1 GCA_027365515.1 Candidatus Aminicenantota bacterium | reverse complement strand
AACGGGCTCATGGTACCAGGGTCAACGTTGATGTACGGGTCCATTTTCTGTATGGAAATCTTGAAGCCGCGGGATTCCAGAAGCCTCCCGATTGACGCGGCGGCAATGCCCTTGCCCAAGGACGAAACAACACCCCCCGTGATGAAAATGTACTTGGCCATCTCAACCACCTCCATGTCCGGCCGCCAATGTCCCGGGTGGATGATTATAGCACCACTCCCTCCGCCGCAATAGAGTGTGTATGTATGTCCCCTTGGAAAGAGGCGGGATGTCCAAGAAGTTTGTTCTTAATGGCACTCGTTAGATCCGTAGTTATCTAAGCACCGGTGACGCGACTGGGTGACCAAGAATCATCAATAGCGTTTGCAACTGCCAATAGAATAGCTTCCGGGAGCCATTAATGAGCGTTGTTAAGCCTCGGTCTTTTTGCCAGCGCTTAGGTGCGCAGGGCGGCTTCGGCGATGGGAATGTCGAGCGGAGTATCCACCGCCACCATGGGCCAGTCGGCGACGACGGCGCTGATTTGCACGCCATGTTCGAGAGCCCGCAACTGTTCCAGCGATTCGGCCCGTTCGAGGCGTCCCTGCCGCCATCCGGTAAACTTCGCGAGGAAATCTTTTCTGAAGCCGTAAACGCCGGCGTGGCGGTAGACCGGCGCCTCACTCAACGCGCATCCCCGCAGGTTGGGGATCGGACTTCTGCTGAAGTATAGGCAGCGATTCTGATCATCCAGAACCGCCTTGACGACATTCGGGTTGGCGTACTCTCTTTCGGATGCGAGCGGGCTGACCAGCGTTCCCATCAGAACGGATGGGTTCTCGGCCATCATCGAGACCAGCAATGAAACCGCATTGGGGTCCAAGGCCGGCTCGTCCCCTTGTAGGTTTATCACCAAGTCGCATTCGGCGTCGCGAATCGCGGCAAAGACCCTGTCGGAGCCGGTCGGGCAGCTTGACGGCGTCATCGCCGCTTCGCCGCCCGCTTTCGTTACCGCGATGGCAATCCGCTCGTCATCGGTGGCAACTACCACCCGGTTTACCCCACGAATCATGGCGGCGCGCTCCAGAACCCAGAGGATCATCGGCTTGCCGAGAATCGCAGCAAGCGGCTTTCCAGGGAACCTCGTCGAGCCGTACCTCGCGGGAATGACGGCCACCACCTCCATGATCTACCCTCCAGCAAGAGTATAGAAGCTAAGGTCAGCACGGTAAAGTGCCTGGCGCCACACCCTCATCTATTCGGAAAGTGGCTGGCTCACCACAGCACCATTGTTTTTCCATAGGCTGATAGCCGCGCCGCAGAGGACGGCGGCCGTGCCGGCCGCGGCCCGCCACCCGTAGCTTTCATGAAGCACGAGAGCCCCGAGCAAGACCGCGACCAGAGTATTCAGGACCGGCATGAACTGCGCCTTCGTGACCATCGTCGCCTGAAGCAGCCGGTACCATAGGACGAAAGCTAAGGAAGTGCCCACGAGGGCCAGGTAGAAGAGGCTGAAAACGGCCTTCGGAGTCCAGTCGAGCGCGAATGGGTTTCCATCAATCAGCAGTCCGATTACGAGCAACGGCAGCCCGCCGATGGCCATCTGAAACAGCGAGACGATCAGAGGATCAAGATGGCTCCCTCTGCTCTTCAGCAGGACGCCGGACAGGGCGCCGCCCAGGGCCGAGACGAGGACGGCCACGCTCCCCCATGCCGCCATCGGCCCCTGGAAATCGAGCTGGTCCGCAAAGATCACCACGACGCCCGCAAGCGCCAGAAGCGCCCCGGCAAGCCTTCTGGCCGAGAGCGGTTCGGAGGGAAGCAGCCAATGGGCGAATAGGAGCCCTGCCAGCGGATAGGTCGTAAAGTAGACCGCCGTCAATCCAGAGGAGAGGTACTGTTCTCCCCAAAATACGAGCCCGTAGCCGCAGGTGAAAGTAAGAAAGCCCGTGGCCGCCAGGAGGCCCCAATCCGAAAGCTTAGAAGGGATCTTCGCGCCACGGAGCACGGCGAGAAGGCAGAGCGGCGCGAGCGCTATGACAAACCTCACCCCGGCGAAAGTGAAGGGCGGCAGGTTCTCAAGGCCTACCTTGATGAAGAGCCACGTCGAACCCCAGACGAAAATCAGCACGATCCAAATTGCCCTTACTCCACCCGCCTTCATTCTTCATGTCCCTTCCGCGAGAAAACTTGAAGAGAGCGGAATTGAGCCCGCCCCCCGCGGCTTTGCATTATACTCTTTCCGCGCTTCGGTTGGGCTCTTGACGGATTGCCGGCGGAGGGGCAAAATGTCCCCCTATGGAACGGGCGCAGCGCGAAGGAGCCTCTTGTTTTTCGCGGGTACCCGGCATGTTCCGAGAAGGAGAGAAGGTCCATGACGAAGAGGATGAATGCATTGGGCTGGGCGGTGCTGATGATGGCGCTGGCGGTCGCGTGCGCTAAGCCGGCGCAGATCAAGATCAATCCCGCGAAGGTTCTGCTGTTCGACGCGGGCGGAACAAAGGCGATTACCGTCACCGTGCTTGATCAGAAGGGCGGGCAGATAGAGAACCCGAAGGTGAAGTTTTCCACCTCCAATCAGCAGGTGGCCGACGTTGACTCCTCGGGAAAGATCACGGCCAACGGCTCTGGCGATGCCGTCGTCACGGCCTCTATCGGGGCATTGAGCGCCACTGTGCCCGTGACCGTCAGAATCGCTTCATCCTTGAAGCTGGAGTTCACGGACAAAGCCCAAACCGAGACGGGTGTTCAAGGCCCGACCAATGCCCAGGTCCCGCTCTTGGTGAGCGGTTCGGACGACGCCGGCAAGCCCGCCGACCTCTCTGTGGCTACATTCCTGTCAAGCGACCCGAGGGTGGCAACAATTGATCAGCACGGCGTGCTGACGATTTTCTCAAGCGGGACCACTGAAGTCTCCGTCTCTATGGGCAAGACGCGCGCGGCGCTTTCCGTTCCGGTCAAGATCCTCGTCCCGATGGCGATCAAGCTCGACTCCCCGAATCTCTCCGTCAAGCCGGGCCAGTCCGCGCCAATACCATTTTCAGTCATTTCCGACGCGGGGAGCACGCTCAGCATGGTTCCCGCTTTCACCAGTTCCGATGCAGCTGTCGCCAAAGTGGACGGCAACGGCGTCGTGACCGGACTCTCAAGAGGAAGTGCTACGATCTCCATAAAGGCCGGAGAAGCTTCCAACGTAATTCAGGTGAGCGTTCGCTGAAAATGAAGATAGGCATTAATGGTATGGGGCGTATCGGCCGGGGCCTTTTCAAGGCGCTGTCGAACCACCCTTCCCTGGAAGTGGCCGCGGTTAACGACGTCGCGGAGCCATCCGCGATTGCTCACCTTTTGCGCCACGACTCGTACTATGGAGGGTGGGAATCGAGGGTCGGCCACGCTGACGGCGCTTTGAGCATCAATGGCCGGGAAATCCCGTACTTCCGAGAACACTCTCCAGCCCAAATCCCCTGGAGGAAGGCCGGAGTGGACTTGGTGGTGGACGCCACCGGAAAATTCAAGGATCGCGCCGCTCTATCCGGCCACGGGCGCAGAGTGGTGCTGACCGCCGCGAGCCGGCAGGTTGACCGCCAAGTCGTCTTCGGCCTAAACCACGAAGCCATCGAGGCGGACGACAACTGTATCAGCGCGACCTCTTGCACTACCCACTGCGTCGCCCCGCCGCTCTGGGCTATCCATCGCTCCTTTAGAGCCAAGACCGTCTTGTTCAATACGGTCCACTGCTACAACGTAAGCCAGACGCTGGTGGACGCGCCCAAAAGCGATCCAAGGCGGGCCAGGGCGGGGGCGCTTAATATGATACCCACGACGACGAGCGCCTCGGTGGCGCTGGAAGAGGTCATGCCCGAGCTCGCCGGTAGAATTCGCGGCATGGCGATCAGGGTGCCGGCACCGGCCGTGTCTCTGACCGAAATCATCGTGGAGGCGCAGAAGCCGCCGAAAGACTCCGCTGCCGTCAATGCGCTCCTGGCCGCTGAAGCCGAAAACAGCTTGAAGGGGATTCTCGCCGTTTGCAACGAGGAGTTGGTCTCCCAGGACTTTCGCGGCACCCCCTTCTCATCGGTCGTGGACGCGCCTCTCACTTCCGTGGACGGCGACCTGATCAGGATAATAGCCTGGTACGATAACGAGCGCGGATACGTGATGCGCCTGGTGGATCTCTTGGATTACCTCGAAACGAGATAGGGGAGCCGGCGTGAAAGAATACCTTAGCATAAGAGACATTGACCTGAAGGGCAAAAGAACATTCCTCAGACTCGACTTGAATGTTCCCCTTAGCGGCAAAGAAATCAGGGATGACACCAGGATTCAATACGCGCTCCCAACGATAAACTTCCTTCTTGACAGGGGGGCAAGAGTCGTCGCCTGTTCGCACTTGGGCAGGCCCAAGGGGCAGGTGGTTCCCGCCATGTCGCTGGCCCCTGTCGCCGAGGCGCTAGGGCGCTTCTTGCCCGGCCGCGTCATCCATTTTTCATCAGACGCCGCAGGCCCCGACGCCTCGGCCAGCGCTGCTGCCCTAAAGCCTGGTGAACTGCTGTTGCTGGAAAACGTCCGCTTCGAGCCAGGCGAAACCAAAGGCGACCAAGAGCTGGCGGCCAGGCTGCGGCCGTTGGCACCCGACATTTACGTCAATGACGCCTTCGGCGCCGCCCACCGGCCTCACGCCTCGGTTTTCGCCCTGCCATCAATGTACGAAAATGTCGCCATGGGATTTCTTCTTGAGAAGGAACTGTCGTACCTGGTTGGCAGGCTGGGCTCTCCCGAAAGGCCCTACCTCGCTTTGCTCGGCGGGGCCAAGGTTTCAGACAAAGTCCCGGTGTTGAAGGCGCTTTCAAAAAAGGTGGACGCGCTCTGCATCGGCGGCGCGATGGCGTACACATTCCTCGCCGCCAAGGGCATACCGACCGGCTCGTCTCGTATAGAGAAAGAACAAATAGGCGTCGCTAAAACCATAATCGAGGAAGCCGCGTCCTCTGGCGTTCTTTTATCGCTTCCAGGCGATCACGTGGCGGCCCGCTCCATTGACGACGAGGCTGGCGCCCGCCCGGTGCCCTCTCAGGCGATACCGGAAGGAATGATGGGGTTCGACATCGGGCCAATCACGGCGCAGACTTACGGTGCCGCCGTATCAAGGGCCAAGACGGTGCTCTGGAACGGACCGATGGGCGTCTTCGAGCGGCCAGCATTTTCAGCTGGGACATTGGCCGTCGCCAGAGCGCTCGCCGACGCGACCGGCTTGACGGTGGTCGGCGGAGGTGACAGCGTTGCCGCAGTGAAGGCCGCGGGTGTCGAAGCCAGGATTTCGCATATCTCAACCGGCGGAGGCGCCTCTCTTGAGCTGCTGGCCGGCCTTGAGCTTCCAGGGTTGAAGGTGCTCACAAGGAAGTGACTGGGTAATTTAGAATCGCGGCAATAGTCCCGGCTGGCGCCGCAACGCCGAGCCAGTTTCCAGCGGAAACCCAAAACAAAACGGGCGGGCCCGCCGGCCCGCCCGTTGTTACATTCCAAATGGATCGCTATTCGACCTGAACGTAATCGCCCGAGTGAATGTCCTCGTTGCTCAGAAGCAACTTGACGCACGCGGTGTTGGGCTCGGTCGTTAGAACCACCGCTTCTCCAAGAAACTTGCGATAGCCGGCCGCGCCCTGAGCCGTCTTTTCGGAATCACCAGAAGGAACCCTGGTGTCCGAAGAGGTCGTCGTAGCCCCTGTCGTTTCGGCCACGCCGGTGGTCCCGGATGGCAGCCTCGTATCAGCGGCAGCCGTGGAGGAGCTCGACTTCTTTTCACGGAACAGGTCTTTCTCCCCGACGTCAATCTTCTGCTGCCTGAAGAGGTCGTGGGTCGTGTCCAGAAGCGTCGTGTCGGCGTACCTACAAACCCATAGCTTGTCGCCAGGCGCCAATTTCTGGTTAGAGCCCAGATCTATGTAAGCGATATTGTAGCGCCCCACGCTCTCCAGCCTGTCTTCCGCCCAGATGACTCTGCCTAAAGGCTTTCCTGAATCCGGAAGGTAAATGGGAAGCTCGTCGGAAGCTTTTATATCCCACGGAATCGGGATCGGCTTATAGGGAATAAGTCCAAAGCCGTACCTGATCTCGTCGCAGGACATCGTGATCTGGGCAATGGAAGAATGCTCCTGCGAGGAGACAACCTTCACGCGCCCCATTCTCTGGATTATCGTGCCTATGGTCCTTCCAGTAATAGGGTGGTGTACAGTCTGCCCCTTCTGGATGATGGTAAACTCGCTGCCATTTTCTATACCCTCGGCCGTGCCTCCGTTCAGATAGACAACGTCGCCCTGAGAAAGCGACTCGCGGGCGCGGTCGGTGCTGGTCACTATATGAAGCGCCGGGAAGCGAAAGCTCTGAGCGATGAAGCCGGAGCAGTAAACGTCGTGGGCGTTGACAGGCGGCATCGGGGCTTCCTCCTCGAGCTGCATACTGTTGCCCTTGGCGGTTTCCTCCTCCTGCACCGGCACCTCTTCGCCGGCCATCCCGACGACCTTGGGAGTCTTAATAAAGAGCGGATCATCGGGGTATATCCAGTGGGCGTCCTTTATGTAGGGGTTCGCGTCCCATATCTGAGGCCATAGAAGCCATGTGCCGAGCTTTTGCTGCGCTATCGCGGAAAGCGTGTCGCCCTGCTTGATCTTGTAAACCTCCGCGTCTTTCGGCACTTCCGGCAAGGTGTAGGGCGTCCAGTGGCCGTCGGCGACCTTGGCGAGATTCTTCGGGGGCGTCGGCGACCCCTTGTACTCCCTGGCCTTTTTCGAGACGTCAGGCGGCACTTGCGCGGCCGCTTGGTCTTTCGGCTTTTCCGGGGTCTTTTCCTGTGCCCAGATCACGGGCCACGACGCCAGAACGACTAGGGCGGGAAGAACCACCAACCAGTTCCCTCTTCGCGTTTTCATCGCTCTCTCCCCTCTCACGCGAGACTCCGTCTCAACAAGGAGTTTATAGAACGAAAAACCAAAAGTCAAGCTCCGGCCTTGCTCCAGCAAAGGCGCCATCATTTCTTCTCCCTAAGCGACGCCGCCAATTCCTTGACGCGCTGGTCCTTGGGGTTGATTTTCTGTGCCGCTTCCACGTATGTCTCGCACCTGGCCAGCAGGCCGGCATCCAGGTAAAAGCTTGCAAGATCAATGAGATACGCTATCTCCCACGGATCGAGATGAACCGCCTGCAAGAAGGCCTTCTCGGCCGCGTGTTTTCCTCGGGCGTCGGAAGCGGAGGCCATCGCGCGCCCAAGGAGGTGGTAGCAGCCGGCGTTTCCAGGGTCATAGAAGAGGGCGAGCTTGAGGTATTGGGTGCATTCGTAGAACTGCTCCTGCCCAAAAAGCTCTTGCGCGTACCTGAAGAGCCGGGCCGCCTCCTTGTGCTGGGTCTCCCGCGCCTCCTGGCGCCCCGTCTTCGCCTGTTCGAGGCGCTTCGCCTCGCTCTCCCCAGCTCCCATGGCTGCCTGCTCCAGCCGCTTGGACTCCAGAAAGGAGCCTTGTATCAACAAACATGCCTCGGCGCACTTCGCCTGCAAGTAGGTAATGTCCTTTGAATACTTTTTATATACTTCCGGGTGGAGATTGTTCTTGTCCAGCCTGGCCATCAATGCGTCGTGCGCTTGGCTGACGCTGGCAATCACCGCCCCCTCTCTCAGCCCGAGAATTTTCCATGGATTCATGCCGGGGGTCTGAAAAGCCGAAACCAGGTTTTCGATCGCCGATGACTGTATGGCCACGCTCTGCTGTTCCATTTCGATCGAGCCCGTCAGAAACGAGAGTCTCGGTGGCTGGCCGGCGTCGGGCGACGCTTCAATCGCCCCGATGAGCATCAAGAGGTAAAGCGCCTTGATCATCTGCCCTTCGGGCATGGCTCCGGCGTTGATCAAATCCAATGCCCGTGCCGGTTTTTCACAGAGGTAGAGCACGTACCCCTGCTGCGGAGAGAGCGCGAAGCCGCTCATGTCCTTCTTTGCCAGACGGCTTATGGTGATCGAAGGGGACTTGAAAACCGCCAGGCCGGCCTCGTTCATTTTCTCGACTATGGTTGGAAGCAGGAGATGAACCGGCACTGGAACGAGTTTCCCGCAATAGAAGCCTTTTTGCTCGCTCGGTTTGAGAAGCGCGCCTGAAGGTATGCCCTCCAAGCAGATAGCGAGCGCCTCCTTCTTCATCGCCACCAGCTTAGGGTCGCCATTTGGCAGGCCCCGCTCCATAACAACCAGGTCTTCCAATAGGTTGTCCCTGGCCTCCGGAAGCGAGAAACCGGCCTCTTCAAGGCGCCGTCTCCAGATATCCCTAAAAGAAGGGTGGACGAGAGACTCGACACAGCCGCCTCCAAGAAGCAGGCCAAAACCAATCCCAGCGCAGTCGAAAGTGACGTAACGGCGCGAAGGCTCCCACAAAGAGGAGGCCAGCAGCTCGCCGAACAGCTCCTGCTGAATGAGCGGCGGGACAAAATAGGGCGCGATGTTCAATTCCAGATCAGGCGCCGTCACCGGCCGGGAGAGCAGCTTCGCGACGCCCAGCTTCGCCAGATCAGCGGCTTGTTCCTCCCCGAGATCGCCATCCACGGCGAGAATCACTGGTGGGATGATGCCGCGCTCATCTAGAACCATTTTGAGAAAATCGAGGGCCGGCATTCCGGCGGGATTTCCATCTATCAGCAGGAGGCCGGGCGGCGGCGCCTCCAGGAGCAGAGACGCCTGTTCAGCGTTGCGCGCGGCCTCCATCTTCCAATCCGGAGGCAGGAACGAGGCGCACCGCTGCTCAACCCGCGCATCTTCGGAGAAAATTACAAGCCGCTTCATCCAACGACGCCCCACTTGGCAAGCGCGGCCGCAAGTTCCGGCGCCGATTTCGCCGCCTCTTCCAACCTGATGCCGGCCACGGCGGCATCGGCGGCCTGCCTGACCGCGTGCGCGCCGGCCCTCGTGCCGCTCGGATGGCCATGGATCCCGCCGCCGAATTGCATGATCACATCCTTGCCGAATAGCGCGACGACAGCCGCCACGTGGCCCGGATGAAGGCCGCCCGAGGCTATCGGCATGGACGGCTTCAGTCCGTACCACTCCTGCCCCTCGGCGCCCGCTCCTGACTCGGACAGCGAAGTAAGGGCCCTTGCGCTCCTTGCGACCTCGGCGGCCTTCCCCTCCATCTTGCCGACGGCCGTCCCCACGTGAAGCTGGTCAATCCCAGCGAGCCTCGCCGAACGGGCGATTACAGCCATGGCGATGCCGTGGGCCGGATTGCGCGTGAAGGCGGCGTGCATCGCCCTGTGGCCGTGGATGATCAACCCCAGCCCGGCGTTTCTGAGGCTTTGCACGCCGGACCAGCCGGCGGTTATCAGGTCAACCATGGCGAACTTTCCGCCAAGGTGGGCGACGAGCCCGGCCCTCCTAAGCATCGTCTCCGTCGGTGCCGTCACGTTCGGGATGTACCCTTTGGCTTCGCCCGTCTCGTCTTCGGCGCGCTTCGCCCCGTCAAGGCAAGCTCTCAGCCTCTCCTCGAAAGGACAAAAGGACTGCGAGGTCAAATTCTCGTCGTCCTTGACCACGTCGCAACCACCGGCCATCGCTTCATACAGCACCCTGGCCTGCTCCTTCGGCGGCAGGCCGATCTTTGGCTTGACGATGGTTCCCACGATGGGACGATCCTTGATCCCCATCTTTTCACGGATGCCTTGAAGCCCGATGGCGGGGCCCTGAAACGTTTTAGCCACCTGCTCCGGGAACCTCACGGCTTCAAGGCGAAGAGCCGCGACCTCTTTCATGCCGAAGATATTTCCTGCGACGGAGGAATATATCTGCGCCATGTTGCCATCCTCGAACAGGACGGCCGGGTATGCTATCTCAACCGTGTTGCCCTCGACCGAGAGAACGCGTGCCCTCAGCTTCTGCCTGAGCTCCGGTGTCAGGGCGCCGACGTCCGTCCAAGTCCCTATCGAGGACTCGGCCGCCGTTGCATCGGCGGCCTCTTCAATCGTCACGCCATCGGCCTCCAAGTGAAACCGGCAGCAGAGGTCATCCGGATGAATCGCTCCTCCCAGATCAAGGT
>DAHXMK010000211.1 GCA_027365515.1 Candidatus Aminicenantota bacterium | reverse complement strand
GGCGGCTCGTGTTGGAGAGAGAACGCACTGGGACCAAGCCATACCGCCCTTCCATGATGGATATGCGCTTTTTCTTGACGTGGATGGCACGCTGCTTGATTTTTCCGAGAGGCCGGAAGAAAGCAAGCCACGGTCCGGGCTCATCCGTAAAATTGCGAGGCTTCGGACGACCGTGCCAGTGGCTCTTGTCAGCGGGCGCACCATCGCGGATTTGGACCGCCTTTTCGCTCCGCTAAGGCTACCGGCGGGGGGCAGCATGGCACCGAGCGGCGAAGGGCGGACGGGAGCGTATGGACGGCGAAGCTCGACCAGCTGGCGCTCGATTCGGCCAAGGAAACGCTTAGATCGTGGGCGAGCATATCATTTTGCGCTGGAATAAGTGCGTTGCATTTTCGAAATGCCGCTTCCGCCCATGGCGAGGAAGGCGGTCACTGAAGCTATCACCGCTGGAATGAATGCCCATGCCGTTCCGGTCGTCTCGGCCACGAAAGCCACCGCCGCCAGGGGCACGCGGTAACCCGCGCCGACAAATGCGGCCAAACCGACGAGAGGGAGAAGCCCGGGCGTGGCGCCAGGGGCAAAATGGGACGCCATGCATCCCAACAGAACCCCCATAACGGCTTGAGGGAAGAAGAGTCCGCCGATGCCGCCCCCTTCAACCGTCAGTATGGTTGCGGCGAAGCGCGCGGCGAAAAGTATAGTCAGGCTCGAAAAAGTCATGCGGTTGTCCATAACGTGCTGAATCAACCGATACCCAGGACCGAAAGTCATTGCCTGTCCAAAGATGGAAAAAACGGCGACGGCGATGGCGCCGACCCCCAACCCCCCCAGGCTGACTGAAAGCCAGACGGGAAGCCGCTCCCTTAACGACACGGCGCCATGCAAACAAAGAGCGAACAGCCTCGCGCCAATGGCACAAAGAAGGCCCAAGACGACCGCAAGAAAAATATCCTGTAGGTCAAATCCCTTGGGAGGAACGACCCTGAATAGCGGCTCGCTTCCCACCATCAAAACGAACGTGAGGTATCCAGACGAAGAGGCGACAAGGGCCGGAACAAGGGCGAACCCAGCAAGGCCGTCAAGGTATGGCACTTCGAGGGCGAATATCACTCCGGTCAATGGCGCCCTGAAGAGCGCGGCCATCCCCGCCGCGGCGCCGGCTACCAGGAGAAACTTCCGGTGTTCGCCCCGGAATAGTCCTTCTTGCCGCCTCTGGTAGGAATCGCCCAGATTCGCTCCCAGATATACGGCAGGTCCTTCGAGCCCGAGAGCCCCTCCGCCAGCGATAGTGATAAGGCTCGCGAGCAGTTTCCCTGGAAGGTTGCTCCAACGCATCGCTGTCTTCGGTTCATGAAAAATATGAATGTAATCTTCGGTAAGCTCTCCCTCCCGGCTGGGCACGGCATAACGAATGCAGCCACGCGCTAAAACAATCGCCACGAATGGCAGAAGGAGAAGAACGGCCGGGGTTGAGATGTCATAAAGAAACCACACTGCCTGGTCGCTGACGAGATAATCCACCGCAGCGATGAGAAAACCGGTGGCGATTCCCACTCCAGCGGAAAGGAGTACTTGGCGCAGCAACATCCTCTCCCACCGCCTTAAAGCGTGAATGGAATCAAGGGGATGGCCGCCAGCAAAGCGAATCAGCGCCCGCTTGAAACCCGATTTGCGTTCCAGCGTCATTGGACAACCATTTCTGCCAGGCTCCAGATCCACTGCCTGAATTGTAATTTTAGCACGAATGGTACGCGTGGGGCGGGAGATGCGAAGCGGCTCTTGCGCGTTCGGAGTTTTGCAGCGGGACGCTGCTTGACACCGTTCAGCGCGGTTAGGCGGCTCAGCGGCGCCGATCCTCCGCTCTTGGCAAAGCACAATTCCTTTCTACGTCAGCGCGCGCAGGGACGAAGTCGCCCTGCTTACGCCCCGCCCGAAGCCGCCGTAGCGTTATTGCTTTCCTGTCCGCGAGTTGCTGAAAGCTTTGTGATAAAGTCGCCCGCCCAGCGGTAAATGTTCCGCTCTTCCACCACTTGGCGCATTCTCTGCATCCTTTCTCTCCGCTCGGCCTCGCCCATGACTACTCCCTGGTGGATAGCTTCCGCGAATTGCTCGGTATCGTAAGGGTTGACGATCAAGGCGTCGGCCAGCTCTCGCGCGGCCCCGGCAAACTCGGACAGGACCAATGTGCCATCGCACGAGGATTGAGCCGCGACGTACTCTTTGGCAACCAGGTTCATGCCATCGTGAAGTGAACTGACTATGCACATGGGAGCCATGCTTAGGAATGCGTGCACGGTCCTAACGTCATGATGCGCCGCCACGAAGTGAATGGGCTTCCATGAATCCGTCTCGAACTTCCAGTTTATTTCGTCGGCGATGGCCTCAAGCTCCGCAAGCAGGTCTCTGTATCGTGGAATGTGCGTCCGGCTTGGCGCTCCCAGTTCAACGAAAGTAAAGCGCCCACAAAATTGCGGGTACTTGTCAAGAAATCTCCCCACCGCGCGAAATCGCTCTGGAAGGCCCTTCGTGTAATCAATCCTGTCCACGCCGACGGCGACATAGGAATTGTGCAGCTTGTATTTGCTCTTAAGCTCGCTTATTTGAGCCGCGAGTTCATCGCCTTGAGGGACCTTGCGTTCAGCCCAGTCCTGCACGCTGATCGGGAAAGGCTGCACTTGTGATACATGTCCCTTGAACTCCACGGCGAAATGGTCCCAATCCATTCGCGATTCTATAAGGCGGTCAACCGTATCGAGAAAATTGTTGCAGTATTGTTGAAGGTGGAACCCCAGCAGGTCGGCCCCTAAAATCCCCGCGAGCAAAGATTGGCCGTACGGACATATCCGAAACACCTCTGAATTTGGCCACGGTATGTGCCAGAAAAGGCCAATCCGCACGTCCGGCCTCGCTTCCTTGATTAGTCTCGGGACAAGAGCGAGTTGGTAATCCTGCACTAGCACCATGCCACCGCCACCTTTTACCTCGTCTAGCACCGCGCGGGCGAATCGCTCGTTCGTCTTTTTGTAAAGCTCCCAATCCGTTGCCCTAAAGACGGGGCGCTCGTGGGCCAGGTGGCAAAGGGGCCATAGCCCTTCGTTGGAGAAACCGTAATAGTAGCCCTGTTCCTCTTCCCTTGTCAGCCAGATTCTCTTTAGCGTGTACCGGGGATCGTCAGGCGGGACCTCAAGCCTGCCTTGTGCGTCGGAAGCCTGCCGGTCGGCTTCGCCAGAGCCATGGGCAATCCATACCCCGCCGCATGCCTGAAGGACCGGGTCCAGTCCGGCTACCAAGCCGCCGGCTGGCACTACGACATTGACCTTGCCATCCTCCAACTGGTGCATGTACGGCTCTCGGTTGCTTACAACCACAAGCTGGCGGCTTTCACCAAGCGCCGCCAAGGCCTGCGCGCGCAACCTGTCGCGGCCCCATGCTTCCTCGGCCCGGATGACTTCGCCCGACCTGCTTTCGTTTACCACCCTGGCCGCGTGAAGAGACGCCGCCAGCCTTCTGGTCTCGCTTCGCAATAGCTGGGAAGGCAGCCCCGGCGGCGGCGCCTCGTCGGCGTTTTCGGTTCGCAATCGCCTCATCCAATGCGCCAACACCTGGAGCGGCCTTTCGTAAACGAGCCAGTTGGCGATGCCAACCAGCGTGGCCGTCAGCAGCGTGATCATCAGGACCCAGAATCCGTAATGAATCAGCCTGGCATTGGCCCGGTCCTCAACGAAAGAGACGTCCTGCACGACTACCAGGACTCCGGCAACAGATTGGTCGCCGGCCTCGCAAGGCACGGCCAGAAGGTGGAGGGGATTGCCCTTGAAGCGGGTGATCTCAACGGCATTGGCGTCGCTTTTCGCCGCCAGATGGACAGCGTGCAGCAAACGCTCCCAAAATTCAACGACCGCGCCATTGGCCGCGATAAGCCTGCCGTCGGGCCTGAAGACCGCGTACCCTATGACGCGATGATAACCGCCCAAGCGCTGCCATAGGGCGGCGTGCGCGTCGGGGTCAGGCATCGCAAGGGCTGTTTCCACGGGCGACATGAGCTGTTCAGCCAGAGCCTCTCCCCGGCGGGTGACGTCGGACATGTCAATCCGGCGCTCCACCCTCACCTGGTACCACGCGAACATGCCGCTGACGCTTCCCACGACCGCAGCGATGAACAATCCTAGGCGCAAGGAGCGAGCCAGCTGAGACTGCGCCGTCATAGCCATGAAGCCTCCTTCAGGAAAGCCCTGGCCCATCATGAACCAAGACGGTTCTCATTCCGGGCGTCAGAATACCCCCTCCCATCCTTTGCTCAACCGCATGGCCGAGTTTATCAGCCCTACCATGCTGTAAGTCTGCGGAAAGTTCCCCCACAGCCGGCGACTCACGGGATCTATGTCCTCAGAAAGGAGCCCCAGCGAATTCCGGCAGCCAAGAAGCTTCAGGAACAAGCCGCGTGCCTCTTCTATCCTCCCCAAGGCGGCCAGGGCATCAATGTACCAGAAGGTGCACACCAAGAAGGCCGTCGTCGGCGTTCCAAAGTCGTCCTCGCCCGTGTACCTGAAAATAAAATCGCCGCGCTTGAGGTCGCGCTCTACCGCGGCCACCGTGCCCGCGAACCTCGGATCGCCGGCGGGCAGGAAACCAAGCTCGTGAAGCAGCAAAAGGCTCGCGTCCAGCTCATTGCCGTCAAAGCTTTCCACGAATGTGCCCATTTCTCGGTTCCAAGCCCGTTCGCAGATCACCGCATGGATTTGCTCGGACACGCCGCGCCAATAGGCCGCCCTGTCCTTCAAGCCGAGTTTCGTGGCAATGCGCCCCAGGCGGTCACATGCTACCCAGCACATCACGCTGGAGTAAGTGTGGACCTTTTCCTTGGACCGAAACTCCCATATGCCGGCGTCGGGCTTGTCGTACGCCACGCGTGCCAGTTCACCAAGCGACTCAAGTTGGGCGAAGAGCCCCGCGTTGCCCATGTGCTCAATGCGCTCATCGAAAAACATGTGGGTGGCCGACAAAATGGCCGCCCCGTATACATCGTTCTGCCTCTGGCGGCAAGCGTCGTTGCCCTTTCGGACCGGCCCCATGCCGCCGAAGCCCGGAAGGCTGGCCACTATTTCCTCCTTCAGATCCGGCCGCCCGGACAATCCGTAAACCGGCTGCAACCCGCCACCGCGCTGGGCGGCGGCCAGGTTGATGATATAGTGAAGGTAGCGCTCCATGGTCCTGGTGACGCTTAACCGGTTGAGCGCCGATACCACGAAGTAGCTGTCTCTAAGCCAGCAATAGCGGTAGTCCCAATTCCGGCCGCTGCATGGCGCCTCCGGAAGCGACGTCGTCATCGCGGCCACGATGGCCCCGGTGTCCTCCAGCGCGGCGAGCTTTATGGTTATCGCAGCGCGAATAACCGCCTCCTGCCATTCAAACGGTATCCCCAGGAAGCGGACCCAGTCCCTCCAGTAGTTGCGCGTCGCTCCGAAAAAGCGTTGCCCCAATTCCCCCGGGTTGTCGGAGAGCGTCTCATCGGGCCCAAGGATCAGCGTCACGTCGCCGTCAAGGACAAATGGAGTCTGTTCCAGCACCGCCGCGATGGACGCGTCGGTCGTCAGACGAACAACGAGTTGAGGCGAGACGTACCTCACGTGGTTGCTGCCAAAAGTCACGTCCGGTGCTTCCGCTCCGTAGCCAAACGCGGGTTCGAGACGGATGCGGACAGATGGGCTTCCAGCGAGCCGCCGAACCCTGCGCACGAGCATCATCGGGTAGAAGGAACGGCCAAATTGCTTGAACCGCGGTGCAAAATCGGTGATCTCGACGGCGCCGCCGCCCTCGTCGTAAAGAGTGGTGACTAGGATGGCCGTGTTGCGAATATAGCTCTGCTCCGCGCGCGAAAAATCCATCACTTCTATTGAAAATTCTCCACGGCTCGCTTCCGGCTTGCCAAGCAAAGAGCAAAAGACCGGATCCCCGTCAAACCTCGGCATACATGACCATACCATCTGTGCCAACGGCCCAATTAAGGCGCTGATTGAACCGTTGCCAATGAGTCCCAACTCTAGGTTATCCATTCACCGCTCCCCATGAGCCCGAAGCTCCATGTGGCGCGCATAATCGCCGAGCCACCTCCATACGCCGCGAACGTTGCGTGCCCTATAGCTGGCGGCGGTCGCCCCCCCTCCGACCTTTACCGAAACCCCGCCTAATGAGTTGACGGCGAGGAAACCGTCCTCATCCGTCGCGTCGTCCCCGAAAAATGCCGGGATGTGGCCGTCAAATGGCTCCTCGTCCATGAACTCGCAGATCGCGCGCCCTTTGTTCCAGGCGCTAGGACGCAATTCAAAAATCATATTGCCAGAAACGACCTCGAACCCCCCTCCCAATAGCCGGCTCGCTTCATAGGCAGCCTTTTCGGCCTCGCTCTTCAAGCTTGGCGCGGCGCGGTAATGAATCGCGAGCGTGAGGCCTTTGTCTTCAAAGAAAGTTCCTCGCCGGCCCGTCGCCCATGATTGAAGCGTTTCCTTGGCCGAATCGAGCGCCAGCTGGTCGAGCTTCGCCGTCCATACGCTCCCGTCCGCCCTTCGCCGCTCGGCGCCATGCTGCCCCCCCGCCGGCAGCCTTAGCGGAGCGAAAAGGCGGGGTTTCGGTAAAGGTCGGAGGGG
>DAHXMK010000174.1 GCA_027365515.1 Candidatus Aminicenantota bacterium | reverse complement strand
TGTTGAAGATCAGGATGGCGGCGGGAATGCCGGTGCCAAAGAAGAGGTTGGCGGGAAGGCCGACGTTGGGGCGGTTCAGAAGGAAATCGAAATACTGGAGGCGGAGCTCGAGAAGACCAAGCTAGAGATCAAGAGGCACCTTAAGGAGTTAGGCTATGGTGCCTGAAGGTTGGGTAGTCAGACCACTACAAGAGATCGCGACCGTCGAACGAGGAAGATTTTCGGCGCGTCCGAGAAATGACCCGCGATTCTACGGTGGCTCAATCCCGTTCGTTCAGACTGGTGATGTTGCGAGAGCAAACGGGTGCATCCAGGCCTATTCCCAAACTCTTAACGATGAGGGGCTTGCGGTGAGCCGAGTCTTCCCTAAGGGCTCAATCTTGTTGACCATCGCTGCCAACATCGGACATGTGGCCACATCCTCATTTGATTTCGCATGTCCAGATAGCGTGGTGGTTATTCGTCCGAAGGCTGGAGTCTCAATGATCTGGCTCAAGCATGCTTTACTCCAAAAGCAAGATGAGCTGAACAAACTAGCTGGCCAGAACGCGCAGAAGAACATCAACTTGGAGATGATTCGCCCCTTGGCTCTGGCAACTCCCCGGCTGGCCGAGCAAGTGGCGATCGCTGAGATTCTTGACACGTATGATCTGGCCATAGGGACCTGCGCGCGCCTGATTGATGCAAAGGAGATCGCCAGGCGAGGCCTGCTCGAGAACGTTCTCACGGGCAAGCGACGATTCTCAGAGTTCGCGCATTCCTCCGCCGTTCAACATACGCGATTTGGCCCGAGACCCAAGGAATGGCCCGTGCGGAAGATAGGCGACTTCTCCCAGGAAATCAGTGAGCGCAACGGAAGTCACGGGACTTGGCCCGTTCTATCCTGCACGAAGCATCAGGGACTCGTGGATTCGCTGACTTACTTCGGAAAGCGCATCCATAGTGAGGACACCTCAAACTACAAGGTAGTTCGCCGGGGCCAATTCGCCTATGCCACGAACCACATCGAAGAAGGTTCGATCGGGTTGCTGTCGGATCGGGAGGCGGGCCTTGTGAGCCCCATGTACACCGTCTTCGGTTGCGACAAATCCGTGGATCCACAGTTTCTCTTCTTCCTTTTCAAAACCGACCTATACCGGCACATTTTTGAGTCCACTACCAACGCCTCGGTGAACCGACGCGGGAGCCTTCGCTGGACGCAGTTCTCGCAGCTCCCCGTAGCAACGCCTTCCATTGGCGAACAGAAAAAGATCGCACTCTGCATTGGGGAATGTGACAATGAATTGGCCCTCCTCCACCGCCAGCTCCATCTTATCAAGCTCCAAAAGCGCGGTCTCATGCAGAAGCTTCTCACGGGCCAGGTGCGGGTGAAGGTTTAGACCATTTTCGTGAGGTCACGAAAATGGTTTCTTGATAATAAGGCAAGGGTGAATCGAGGGAGGTTCCATGAAACACGAACTGGTCGCCCGGCTTCACGAGAGCTTCGAGAAAATCGTCCAAAAGGAGGAATCCACGGGGGCCGAATTTTGGTTCGCCCGGGACCTCCAGGGCCTCTTGGGCTATGCGAGGTGGGAGAATTTCTTGGGGGTGATCCAGAAGGCCGGCACGGCCTGCCAGACCTCGGGACATGAAGCGGCAGACCATTTTCTTGGGATCACGAAAATGGTCTCCCTGGGTTCGGGCGCGCGGCGGGAGGTGGAGGACTTCGCCCTGACCCGCTACGCCTGCTACCTCATCGCCCAAAACGGGGATTCATCGAAGGCGCCCATCGCCTTCGCCCAGACCTATTTCGCGGTTCAGACGCGCAAGCAGGAACTCATTGAACAGCGCATCGCCGAGCGGGAGCGCCTCAAGGCCCGGCACAAGCTCACCCTCTCGGAGAAGGCGCTCTCCCAGGCCATCTTTGAGCGGCTTCACGAGAGCGAGAGCTTCGCCCGAATACGGAGCAAAGGTGACCAGGCGCTTTTTGGTGGGCACACGACCCAGGACATGAAGAGCCTCCTGAAGGTTCCCGCGGGCCGCCCTTTGGCCGATTTCCTGCCCACGATCACCATCAAGGCCAAGGACTTCGCCAACGAGATTACCAACTTCAACATTAGGAAGGACGACCTCTGCACGGAACCCGCCATTGCCTCGGAGCACGTGAAGAGCAGCAAGGCCGTCCGCAAGGCGCTTACGGACCGGGGCATCGTGCCGGAGCAGTTGCCCCCGGCGGAGGATGTGAAGAAGGTGGAGCGGAGGCTCGTCGCTGAAGAGAAGAAACTCGGGGGGAAGCGCTCCGCCCGGGCTCTCCCGCAAGCCGAGGAGGAGCCGTGACCATGACGTCGGAGTCCACGCCCTCCTTCCTGGAAGAGGACATCTCCAAGATTCCAGCTCTCCAGCTCTTGCAGAACCTGGGCTACGTCTATCTTACGCCCGAGGAGGCGCTCTCGCTGCGGGGAGGGCGGATTTCGGAGGTCCTTCTGGAAGGCGTGCTAGCCAAGCAACTCCGGCGGATTAACCAAATCAGCCATAAGGGAGAGGCCTATCCTTTCTCAGAAGGCAACATTCAAGCGGCGGTGCAGGCCCTAAAGGAGGTCAGTAACGACGGCCTCGTCCGCACGAACGAGAAGCTATACGAGCTGATGACCCTTCCCAAAAGCTTGCCTCAAGCCATTAACGGGGACTTGAAGAGCTTTCCTCTCTGGTACGTTGATTTCAAAAACCCGTCCAACAACGTCTTTCATGTCACGGAAGAGTTCGAGGTGGCTAGAAGCGGAAGCGACGACACGCGCCGGCCCGACCTGGTTCTCTTCGTGAACGGCATTCCCCTGGCGGTGATCGAGTGCAAGCGGCCCGATCTCAAGGATCCGCTGGAACAGGCCGTCAGCCAGCAGCTTCGCAATCAGAGGGACGAGGAAATCCCGCGTCTTTTCTATTATTCACAGCTCCTCATGGCAGTGACGAAGAACGAAGCCCTCTACGCGACGGCTGGAACGGAGGCGAAGTACTGGGCCATTTGGAAGGATCTCGGCGAGGACTCCGAGGCGCTCCGCGCCTTGGTCAGCCGCCCGCTCGCCGCCGAACAGAAGAGAAAGCTATTTGCCCATCGCAAGAAGGAAATCCGCCAGCACTTCGACGAGATCGAATCATACGGGCGCGAGATCACCGGGCAAGACAGAGCCATCCACGCTTTGTGCGGGCCGGAGCGGCTTTTGGAACTCACTTACCGGTTCACCCTCTTTGAGGCTGGAGTCAAGAAAATCGCCAGGTACCAGCAATACTTCACGGTCAACAACATCCTCGCGCGCATTCGCTCGATCGGGAGCGGCGGGGCGAGGCCGGGCGGCGTGGTCTGGCACACACAGGGAAGCGGCAAGTCGCTTACAATGGTCATGCTGGCGCACGCCATCGCCTTGGAGCCGGCAATCCCGGACTTCAAGGTGGTCCTGGTCACCGACCGCATTGACTTGGATGATCAAATCTACAAGACCTTTCAGCACTGCGGCGCGGAGGTAGTCCAAGCCAGGACGGGAAAACACCTCGGGGATCTCTTGCAGGGGAACCAGGGAAGGATCATCGCCACTATCATAGACAAATTCGAGGCGGCCCTTGGCAGGGCGAATGCCACCAATGAAAGCCATAACATCTTCGTCCTCGTGGACGAGGGGCACCGAAGTCAGTTCGGCCCATTGCACGCAAAGATGCGAAAGGTCCTCCCCAACGCCTGCTTTATCGGTTTCACGGGCACTCCGGTGGCAAAGAAGGAGAAGAACACCATTCAACGATTTGGAGGGCTGATTCCACCTACCTACACCATAAGCCAGGCTGTCGAAGACAAGGCCGTCGTGCCTCTCCTCTACGAAGGGAGACACGTCGAACAGGTTGTCTATAAGGAACCCATTGATTCGTGGTTTGCCATGGTCACGGAGGATTTAAGCGAGGAACAACGGGCGGACCTCAAGCACAAGTTTTCAAGCTCGGATCAGCTCAACAAGGCGGAACAGAAAGTGGCGCGGGTGGCCTACGACATCAGCGTCCATTTCCGGGATAGCTGGAAGGGGACTGGCTTCAAGGGCCAGCTCGTCACTCCCGATAAGGCCACCGCGCTTCGCTATAAGGAACACTTGGACAGCTTCGGCATGGTCTCTTCCGAAGTCTTGATTTCCGGCCCCGATGAGCGGGAAGGACACGAGGAGATCTACGGCGAGAGCAAGGACAAGGTGATCACCTTTTGGAAACGTATGATGGCAATGTACGGCTCGGAAAAGCAGTACAACAAGCAACTCATCAACGCTTTCAAACGCGGGGACGATCCCGAGATCATCATAGTGGTGAGCAAGCTTCTGACGGGCTTTGATGCTCCACGAAATGTCGTCCTGTATCTGACTAAATCATTGGAAGAGCATGCTCTGTTACAAGCCATCGCGCGCGTGAACCGCCTCTACCCAGGCAAGGACTATGGATACGTACTGGATTACTGGGGCGTGCTCGAGAACCTGGACCACGCCTTGGATCTCTACGGAAAGCTGGCGGACTACGATCAGTGCGACCTGGCCGCCACGATTTCCGACGTAAGCGCGGTCATCAATCAATTGCCGCAACGGCACTCCGACCTCCAGCAAGTATTCAAGGATGTGGGCAACCGGCGTGACGAAGAGGCTTACGAAATCCTGTTGCAGGATGAAGCTCTCAGGAACACCTTCTACGAGCGGTTGTCCATCTACGCCCGAACACTGGATGTCGCCCTTGCGACCGTGAGATTTATCAGCCACACCCCGCAAGAGCGAATCACCCGATACGTCGATGACTTGAAATTCTTCATGAGCCTGCGCACTGCCGTCCGCCGGCGATACGCGGAAGTGGTGGATTTCAGGGAATACGAGCCCAAGATTCAGAAGCTGATTGATACTCACGTGGGCACCGGTGAGGTGGAGAAACTTACGGGGTTGGTAAACATCTTCGACAAGGAGGCGTTTGCCAAGGAAGTCGAGAAGCTGACCGGAACAACATCAAAAGCTGATACTATCGCCTTTCGCACCAAGAGAACGATCGAGCTCCGAATGGACGAGGATCCGGCTTTCTTCAAGAAGTTCTCGGAAATACTGGAAGAAGCCATTCGTGCATTTCGTGAGCGGCGCATATCGGACCTTGAGTACCTGAAAAAGGTGAAGGATATTAGCTGTTCCGTTAGAGACCGGACAGGCGATGATCTGCCAAGCGAACTGCAAGGCCGCGGCGTAGTCAAGGCCTATTTTGGTGTAATCCGCGATGCGATCGGGAAGTCTCTTGCCGGGCCTGAAGCTTTGCGAGTGTCCTTGGACGCCAGCCTTCGAGTCGAAGAGGTCATCAGCAAGTTCAAGATTGTTCATTGGACCTCCAACAAGGATGTTCAGAACAGCATGCGCAATGAAATCGAGGATTACCTCCTGGGTCTCAAGGCCGCGCAAAAGCTGGCGCTGAGCCTGGACGATATTGATTCCATAATGGAGCAATGCATCAACATCGCTAAGGTGCGGCTGCCATGAGTAATGGAAAATCGCGCCCCCGCGAGATCGCCCAATCCTTCTCTTACGCGGGGCGGACCATTAAGGTAAGCACCCGCTATTCCGACCGCAAGCGGCTTGTCATTAGCGTGCACCCTGACCAACAAGTGACGGCGGATGTTCCGCTTGGTCGCAGTGAAAAGGTGATCCTCTCGAGGATCCGGCAACGAGCGCCTTGGATTCTCAAACAATTGGAGCGCTTCGAGTCTTACCGCCCATTCCCCACTCCTAGGAAGTACGTGAGTGGCGAGACTTTTCAGTTTCTTGGACGCCAGTATAGGTTGAAGGTTGTCGCCAGCGAGAACGAGGGGGCGAAGCTGGTCGGAGCCTTCTTCTTATTGCATACGAGACATCCGAAGAGTTGGGAGGCCAAGTCGCGGTTGGCCGAGTTCTGGTATAGAAAATCCGCCGAGTCAGTCTTCGAAAAGAGGATCGCCGAGCTAAGCGAGAAACTCGGAGTGGGCCAAGAAGCAGATTTTCAGTGGCGACTTCAGACCATGAAGTGCAAGTGGGGCAGCTGTTCCAGGCGGGGCACAATCACGCTCAACCCGGAACTGGTGAAGGCCCCCCTCTCGTGCATTGAGTACGTCATTGCCCATGAACTGTGCCACCTCAAGGAGCTTAACCACACTAAGGCCTTCTACAGGCACTTATCGCAGGTGGTACCTGATTGGGGGGAAAGAAAAACGAAATTGGATCGAGTCGTGCTGGCCTAGCCGAATCTCAGCAAGTCTCCAGATCCCATTCCATATCACGCCATTTCACAATCTGGGGTGTTGGTGTCATTTATGGCAAATAGTCGGCGCGCTCTTTACGGGGCCGGCCAGGCGAAGAGTTTTGCCGCGTTCGAGGAAGTAGCGAGGGCAAGCTCCTCGGGGGCGATTTGCAGGCAGCCGGCCAGGAACTCGCCGACTCTCGCCACGTGCGCCGGCTCGCAACGCTTTCCCCTGAAAGGAACCGGCGCGAGGTAAGGGGAATCGGTCTCGACAAGAAGGCGGCCGATGGGGACACACTTCACCGCGCTTCGCAACTCTTCCGCCCTGGGAAACGTGACGATGCCGGAAACCGAAATCGTGAACCCAAGGTCGAGGAAAGGCTTGACCTTGTCTTCGCCGTAGGTGAAACAGTGAATGATGCCGGGGGCGCTCCAGCGCAGGCCTCTAAGCACGTCAACCGTTTTATCAAAAGCCTCGCGCGAGTGGATGACCGGCGGCAGCCCTCGCTCTTGTGCGATGGCGAGTTGCGCCGCGAAAGCTTCGATCTGGACTTCTCTTGGAGAGATGTCGTAATGGAAGTCGAGGCCGATTTCGCCGACGGCGCGGACCGAGGGCCGGCCGAGCGCCGAGGCGAGGCTCGCGGCCACATCGCCGTTCCACTTGGAAGCCTCGTGTGGATGCAGTCCCGCCGTGGCGACGATATCATCGCCATTCGCCAGCGCCGCGGCTTCATCCCAATCGCCTGGATTCGTGCCGACGCTGACCAGCCTTTTCACGCCGAAAGCTTTGGCACGTTCTATCGCGCCGGCCCTGTCGCCGTCGAAATCGGCCATCGCCAGGTGGCAGTGGGAATCAGTCCATAAGGAGCCATCGTTCTTAGGGCTCACTCCGCCTCCATCAAAGCCATGGCTTCGCCCGCCACCTCTTCAGGCTCGATCAATGCCATGCAGTCGGCGTGGCAACATTTTTCGCCCGCGCACTCGCGCTTGATCCCAGGCTTGAAGGCGATCCTGAACCGGTTGCCGAACGGGCGGTTGACGCGCGGGTCGGTCGGCCCCATCACGGCGACGGTCCTGACGCCCATCAGCGCGGCGATGTGGGTGAAGCCGGTGTCGGCGCCGACGTAAACGCGGCAGCCCTCTATGAGCGCGACGGTTTCGGCCAGACTCAACAGCGGCGCGACGCGAAGGCCTGGCCCCTCCGGAATCTCCTTGAGCAAGCCGGCCTCGTCCGGACCCCAGGCGACAACGGAGACTACGCCGCTCCCGCGGTACATCTCCGTGGCGCACGAGACGAAATGGCCTATCGGCCACCGTTTGCGGCGCTGGGCCGCGCTCGTACCGATGAAGGCGACGGCATAGCCTCCCGCTTTCATCCCCCATTTTTCCAACAGCTCGGCGACTTTTGATCGCGCGCCGCTTGAAACCGTTGGCGCGAAGTAGTCGTCCGACGGGCGCGGCGCGCCGATGGCCTCCAGCGCTCCGGCGTAGCGCTCGTAGCGGGAGATCGCGGAGGTCGCGGAAGGCACCAGTGCTCTTTCGTAAAAAAGGTGCGAGCCCTCCTTGCCGAACCCCCGGGCATAGCCGGCCGTCTCCGCGGCGCCGCTCAAGTGGGCGACCGCGGCCGAGCGGAAGATGCCATGGAGGTCCAGCGCCACGTCGTACCGCTTCTCGCGAAGCCCGCGAAAATAGCTCGCCATCGCCGAGCCCCAACTCCAAGGCGAGCGGACCGGTGAACCCGCCGACCTGCGGGGATATTTGATGACCTCCTTGGCAACGGGGAAAATTTCCATGATCCTCGCGAACCTGTCCTCGGTGGTCAAGTCGGCGGTGAAATCCGGCGATGAGTTCAGCGCCCGCAGAGAAGGCAGAAGGCGCGCAACGTCGCCGAGCGACGACAACCTAATCACGAGAATCCTGCGGGGGGCGCCGTTCTCCATAAGGCCACAAGGATATCACACGCGCGCCTTCGCGGGCTCGCCTCCGAAGCGGCCGGCCTCCGTGTAAGTACGTCTCTTCTGCCTTCGCGCCACAAAGGCGTTGTGTTATGCTTAACGGGCCGCCAGCGCCGCGTCGTCCTTGCGCCTGTTCACCGGCGCGGGCTCGTAGTGGTTCATGTCGCTCGAAACGATGATCGCCGCGCCGCCCTTCGCCTGGCCG
>DAHXMK010000118.1 GCA_027365515.1 Candidatus Aminicenantota bacterium | reverse complement strand
TGAAGATCATTAGCGCCTGAAGCTCTTGAATCGGCGAAAGGCGTAGGATCGCCTGCACGCTGTTGACGCCGTTGATCCTGCTCAGGATGTAATTCTCCTGAGGCGTGAAGGTCATGTTGTTAAGCTCCGAAAGCGTCTTTTGCAGATAGGGGACGTGTTCAATCGTGAAGACGTCCGAAACCAGGTTATGCTTCAACTCGCCAAACGCCTTCTGAATCATTGTCTCCGAGATGGCATTGTTAGGGTCAATCGCCTTGACCTGCTTGAAGGTCTCGACGCACGCCTCGTATTCCCCTGCGTTGAACTGCTTCAGCCCGTGGTTGCAGAGAAGCCTGATGTGCTCCTCGGGGCTGATGTGTGAAACGGCCTTTTCCTGCGGCGCCCTTACGACCTCGACGATGCCGATGCTGTACATGTCGTAGAGCGTCTTGTTCACGGCGAAATCATTCGAGTGGAACATGAGGCAGAGGTCGAGTATGCTCCTCGGCGCCTCCATGAGCTGGATCATCCTGTTGTAGAGCGGGTCCGACAGTATCTCCCTGGTCAGGTTGCCCGGAATGATCGCGACGATCGTCTCCTGCGACGGGAAGACCTTCCTGATGCGCCCCCACTCGTCCGACCTCCTCGTCCCCTCCATCAGTATCGAGGTCACGTCCATGGCGATCGGCACGTGGTTCGCCTGGGAAGGCACGTCGTTGTAAAACTTGAAATCTCCCTGTTCCCAGAGAAAGAGGTCGTAGACCGTCTCTTCCGCCTTTATTCGCAGAAAGCGCTGCACGTCATCCTCGGAGAGATGGCCATCCAGCACGAGAAGCCGCCCCAGCTTGATTCCGGTCCGCGTCTGCTTTTCAAAGGCGGCAAGCAGTTCCTCCTCCGATATCTTGCCGTAGGCGAGGAGAAACTGGCCAAAAAACTCGCGGGGGTCGTTGGACGACGAGGAGACGATCTTGCCTTCTCGGAGGTATATCTCCTTCACGACTTCGCCGCGCTGAAGAATCAGAATGCCCGTCTTCTGGCTTATGGCGAGCCACTGAAGGAGGTCTGGCAACGGCATAGTGGCGAAATCGCCGCTCATGCTCATGCCTTGATTGTACCGGGAAACGGAGGTGCGCGCAAGCGCCAAAGGCCGCGGGCAAAGCCCGCGGCCTTTGCTCGCTTGCCTTTTTCGGAAACTAAACCAGCGCCTGCTTCGCTCTGGTGACCAGGGAGGCGAAGGCGGCGGGATCGCTGACGGCCATCTGGGCCAGGACCTTCCTGTCCAGCTCGATCTTCGCCTTCTTCAAGCCGTCCATGAAACGGCTGTAGCTGATGTCGTTCTGGTGGCAGAGCGCGTTGATCCGGATGATCCAGAGCCTGCGGTAGTCAAGCTTCTTGACCTTCCTGCCCGCGAAAGCGAAATTCAGCGAGCGCTCGACCTGCTCCTTGGCGGAGCGGTAGAGGTGATGTTTCGCGCCGAAGTAGCCTTCGGCGAGCTTCAGAATTTTCTTGCGGCGTTCGACTTTGTGATGGCCGCGTCTAACTCGTGGCATGTTGCGTCTCCTTGACTGGCTGAGGGCCTAAGCGCGCCCTCTATTTGCCGTAAGGCAGAATCCGCTTGAGGTGGGCGGAGTCCGCGTTGTTCACGGTGTCCGGGGCCTGCAGGCGGTTTTTCCGCTTGCGGTCCTTGCTGGTCAGGATGTGCCTGTGTCCAGCCTTCCAGCGCTTCACTTTGCCGGTCGCGGTGACCTTGAACCGCTTCGCGCCCGACCGGTTCGTTTTCATTTTGGGCATCTCTCGCTCCTTCAGTGTCCTACGATTTCTTGGCGGGCGCCAGCAGCATCACCATCTGCCTGCCGTCCATCAGCGGCGCCCGCTCTATTTTGCCGACTCCGACCAGGTCGGTCGCCAGGCGCGTCAGAAGCTTCTGCGCCATTTCCGGGTGGACGATCTCCCTTCCCCGGAACCTGACCGTGATCTTCACCTTGTCTCCCTCGGACAAGAAGGTCTCCGCGAAACGCTTCTTGACCTGGTAGTCGTGCTCCTCTATCTTCGGCCGGACCTTGATTTCCTTTACGACGATGACCTTCTGCTTCTTTTTGGCCTCCTGGGCCTTCTTCTTCTCGTCGTAAAGGAACTTGCCGTAATCTATTATCCGGCAAACCGGCGGCTGCGCCGTGGGCGCCACCTCCACCAGGTCAAGGCCCTTCTCCTCGGCTATCCTCATGGCCTCGTCCGGGGTCATGATGCCGAGCTGCTCCCCGTCGTCGCCGATGACCCGGATCTCTCGAATCCTGATCTGGCGGTTTACGCGTGGTCCCCTCTGCGGCAGTTCGCGGATGGCAGCCTCCCTATTCCAGTTCCAAGGTCCGTTTCGCGGCGCGCTCCTTAATCGTTTCCAGGAATTCCCCGCGGGGGCGCGCGCCCTTGTCCCCGCCCTTCAAGGCCCTTACCGCAACGGCTCCGGCCTCGAGTTCGCGATCTCCGACCACCAGCATGTAAGGCACCTTCATGAGCTGCGCTTCCCTGACCTTGAAGCCGGTCTTCTCCGCCCTCGGGTCAACGGAAACCCTCAGCCCC
>DAHXMK010000050.1 GCA_027365515.1 Candidatus Aminicenantota bacterium | reverse complement strand
CGCAAGCCAGGAGACCTGCCTGAGGACGCACGAATCTCAGCCCCCGTGGGGGGGGGGTGCGCGCGCCGTTAGGACCTTGGTGAAAACGAGGAGCCTATGCGGCGCGTTTTCTTTTCCACCAACTCAAAGCGCACTCCAGGCCCAAAGCGGCACGACTGTGTTGCTACATTCCTTGCGCCCCGAAAAGATATCTTATTCGCCTTATTTCTACTTCTGAGCTTCCTCTCTCTGGCCTGCCACGGTTCGAACAAACATTCATCAGCCAAGAAGTGGGCGAGCCTGGCTCCCAATATGAACGAGATACTCTTCGCCGTTGGAGCTGGGGATGAAACGGCGGGCGTCTGCTCACCGGCGGACTATCCTTCCGGAGCGTCGAAACTACCTGTCGTTGCCTCTTACTCGGCGGTGGACGCCGAAGGAATCATCGCTCGTGGAGTCTCCGCCTGTTTCACCGTCGAGGGGATGCAGAGTCCTCCCGAACTGGAGGCTCTGCGCCGCGCTTCTCTTCCAGTCTATCAATACCGGATCAATACTCTAAGTGATCTCTTGGAGTGCATCGTTGACGTGGGGATCAAGACTGGCCACGCGGAACAGGCAAGGCGCCTTGCCGATCAGATGAAGCTGAAGATGGCGGCCTGCTCCCCTCCTTCCGGATTGTCGAGGCGACGCGCCGCAATCGTTGTGAGCATCGAGCCGTTGGTGGTCGCCGGTCCAGACTCGTTCTTGTCGGATATGCTTCGCGCCTCCGGTCTGACGAATGCCATGACCGCGCGAAGCGAGCAGTATCCCGTCATATCAATCGAAACCCTTGCGGCCGCAGAACCGGCGCTCCTTGTATTCCCTTCGGGCGACATTGACGACAAGGAGGCCCTCCGCTTTGTTGGCGATTTGAACCGGCTGATGGACACGCCCTGCTCGCCGGTGTTGGTCCCGGCCGATATTCTTGTCAGGCCCGGGCCTCGAACGCCCGGCGCCCTCGCGATGCTTGCCGCATCAAGGGCCGCGCTGGATGCTGCGCGTGTGGACCAGATGAAATGAGCAGGCGAGAGGCTTGGGGGCTCTTTTTCGGAATGCTCGCCTTGGCTTGCGGCCTTCTCTGCGCGCTATTGATGGGAGCGCCGCTGGGCGGAGTCTCCGAGGCATCCAGGGCCAGGATTCTGCTAGACGTTCGCCTTCCCGAGGCGCTTGCCGCCGCCGGGGTCGGCGCTGCGCTCGGGCTCTCGGGCCTCCTTTTCCAATTGGCTCTGCGCAATACCCTCGCGGACCCTTACATCATGGGCATAGCTGGAGGGGCGGCCTTCGGTTCCACCGCGGCGCTGCTGCTTCTTGGGCAGACGGCGGCTTCGCTTCTCCTGCCGGCGCGCGCGGCCGCGGCACTTGTATCCGGAATCGCCACCCTTTACGCCATGCGCAAAATCTCCGGCGGCAAGGTAGCCGCGCTTCTTTTGGGCGGAGTCATCGCCAACACCGCGTTCGCGGCAGGCGCGAGGCTCCTCGCCGCCCTCCTTTCGCCGGGCCAGACCGCGCAAGTGACCGTATTCCTCCTCGGATACATCCCCGCTCCGCCATCCTGGGAACCATCCATCCTGATAGGCGCAACGGCGGTAGCGGCCTTTTGGGCCTTATGGAGGTCTCGGACCCTGGACCTCATGCTTCTGGGTGACGAGGAGGCCTATTCGCTGGGAGCCGACGCGCGCGCCGAGAGGTGGCGGGTCATGGTGATCGCGACAATCTTAGCGGCGGCGGCTGTCACCCTTTCCGGCATGATCGGCTTCGTGGGGCTCTTGGTCCCCCACGCGGCGCGCATTGTGAGCGGCCACCGCCACCGGACGCTCGCTCCCCTTTCGGCGCTCCTGGGCGCGGCGCTTCTTCTCTTTGCCCATGCCGCATCCAAGGAGCTTGCCCCGTGGCTTCTTCTGCCCGTGGGAGCTTACACCAGCATCATCGGCGCCCCCGCGTTCATATGGCTCATGGTGCGAAGAAGCCGAGAGATGGCCGCCGGAAGAATGCGGGAGGCCGATTAGAATTATGGCTGTTTTTTAAGGGCTGACGATGATAGCGATTGAGAATGTCCGGTTCTCGTATCCAGGCGGAGCGAAAATCTTCGACGGACTTTCCGCCGAATTCCCTAAAGGCCGGGTCTCGGCCGTCGCCGGACCGAACGGCTCGGGAAAGTCCACGCTATTGAAACTTGCCGCCGGGCTTCTGGCGCCCTCTTCTGGAAACTGCTCCATCGAAGGCATGGCGCTTTCCAGCCTGGACGTCCTGGCGCGGGCAAAGCTGGCGGCTTGCGTGCCTCAGCATTCCACGCTTCCTGAAGACTGGCCGGTCAAGGAGATCGTCGCTCTGGGCGACTA
>DAHXMK010000034.1 GCA_027365515.1 Candidatus Aminicenantota bacterium | reverse complement strand
CTTTGTAGGGCTCTATCTTGACGACGGGGGCGACGAGTTCAACCTCCGGGAGCGCCTCCGCGACGGCCTCGCCGTCCCTCAGTGAAACGCCCGGAGACTTCTTGCGGATCTCGTCAAGCTCCTCCTTCTTGAAATCTTTTGCTTTCAGGAGGACGTTCCTAAGCCCGAGCCGCTCTATCATCTCCATCGCCTGCCGCTCCGCGCCCGCTCCTATCGCCAGCATCGCGATAACGGCCCCCACGCCGAAGAGCATCCCGAGCATCGAGAGTATCGAGCGAAGCCTGTGTGAAGAGAGGCTTCTGTAGGCGCTCTTGAAGGCGTCGGAGAAATTCATGGCGCGCTCCCAGCCTGGGACGGCCCGTTCGGCGCGCCCGCCTCCCGGCTACTTGCGGCCGTAGGGTCGGCCAGCGCGACTACGTCGCCCGCTTCAAGCCCCTCTTTCACGACGACGCGGCCGGGCGCCCCCTGGCCGAGGACGACCGGCACCGGCTTGAAGCCACCGAAAAGGGACTTCCTGTAAACAACCGCGCGGCCGTCCTTCTGGAAAACGGCCTGCCTCGGGACGACCAGAACATCCTTGAGGTCGGCGACGAGAATCTCCGCCTGTATCCGTTGGCCTGGAAGAAGTGAATCGGGGAGCTTGCCATCGAACTTGAGCGTCGCTCCGAAGTACTGAACGGGAACGTCGGGGAAGCGAGGCCTTGCCAGCGTGTCAACCCTTTCGACCCTCGCTTGAATTGGAGGGCCGTTATAACCGTAAGGCCTGGCTTCGGCCTCTTGGCCGGCGAGGAGCCCGCCGGCGTCGGCTTCGAGAACGTAGACTTCGGCCTTCAGCCCGCCGGGCTTGGGAATCTCGGCGAGCTTCTGGCCGGGCCAGACCATCTTTCCCGGCCTCGGCAGTTCCCCCCGCCAGTCGCGCTGCAGAATCACGACGCCGTCATGCGGCGCCACCACATTCCTGGCGTCATAAGAGGCCTTGGCCCTGCTTACGTCCCGCTCCGCCTTCTGCCTCTCTATCTTGTGGAGTTTCACCTCGCTGCTCGAAAGCCTCCCCTTGGCCTTTTTCATTTCTCCGGCGTATGAAGCGCGGCTTTGCGCGAGTTTCGTGTCGAGCATCGAGCTGGCTATGTCGAAACGGGAGAATATCCGCTCGTCCTTGCTCTGGAACAGCTCTGCGTGGGAGAGGTCCTTGTTGGCCATGGAGGCGTCCAGATCGAGTCCCTTGCCAATTGATTCGCTCTGAGCCTTCGCCTTGGCGATCTGTTCGCGGGCCATTGCTTCGTCGGCCTCTCCGTCCCGCAACTGTTTTTCAAAAGCGGTCGGATCGAACCGGACTATGGTGTCGCCCTTTTTCACGCGGGTCCCGTCGTCAACGATCCAGGCTATGGTCATCGGCACGCCGGCGGCAATGGGGGTTGAGATTGGCGTGGAGTCTATCGCCTTTAGCACGCCGTCCGAACTGACGTGGACCATGAACTGCTGGCGGGATAACTTGAGAACCGGGAGGTCAGGTCCGCCATGTGACGCGACAATGGCCCCGATGGCCAGCGCAACGACCAACGCCGCCCCGGCTGCCATGACGACCATCCTTCGCCTTGTCATCTTCCATACCCGGGAGAAATTGCGTGGCAGGCAAGAACGTCTCCCTCTCTCAAACCAGTGAGGACCTGCACCATCTCTTTTCCTCTCTGGCCGAGCTTGATCTTGACGGTCCTCCATCCGAAGAGCGACTTGACTCGGGCGGTTGCCCCTTCGGGCGTCTCGGTGACGGCGTCGGGCGGAATGAGGAGCGCGTCATCCACGGAGCCCGTCTCTATGATGCCGGTGAACCTCATGCCGGGCATCATCTTCTTGGGATCAGTCTTGTCCAACCTTACTTCGACCTTGATCACCTTGAGTGGATTGACTGGTGACTTGGCTTCAAGAGCCTGTCCGACGGAGCGTATCGTTCCGGTGAACTCCTCGTCGGGATGTGAGTCGAGTCGCAGGCGCACGCGCTGGCCCTTGGCGAGCCGGCCGGCGTCGGATTCATCAACCTCTCCCTCGGCGCTCATCTTGCCCAGGTCGGCCACTTGGAGGGCCTTTTCTGCAACCCAACACTGGTCGCCTACCTGCTTCTTCTGCCTCGTCTCCTCGCTCGTAATGTAAATCACCGTACCGTCCCTCGGGCTTAAGACCGTCATATGTTTCATCGCGGCTTGGATTTCGGCTACGCGGGCCTCGGCGCGGGCGCGGGCCAAACGCTGCGAGGCCAGGTCGGCGGCGAACGACGCCATGTCGGCGGCTTGCGAGGCCTTGAGGCTCTCGATCTGGCGGGCGTAGAGTTCGGCGTCGAGCATCGCCCCCTTTATGTCGTTGGTAGGCTTCAGCTCGGGTGGAATTTCGCTCTGCATCTTGGCCCTGCGAAGGTTGGCTTCTGCCTGCGCAAGCGCTAGGATGTTATCCTGCCGTTTGACCTCCATCTG
>DAHXMK010000008.1 GCA_027365515.1 Candidatus Aminicenantota bacterium | reverse complement strand
AAAGGCCGCTATCGCAAGGCATGGGGCCTTCCCCGCGAATGCAGAGCGTCATGCCTCCTCAACATGCAGCGGATTTATGACGCTCTGTAAAAATAGTATGAAGAAAAATTATGCTCAGCCCCCCGGCCTTCTTTGCCTATTTCTTCTTCAGCAGCCACGCTTCTTTCGAAGCGAGTTCCATGTCGGCTTCGGTCATAATGCGCGCAAGCTCTGAGAAGGTCACCTTCGGGCTCCAGCCGAGCTTGGCTTTTGCTTTCGATGGATCGCCCATCAACAGGTCAACCTCAGCGGGCCTGAAGTAGCTCGGCTCGACGCAAACGCGGGCCACTCCCTTGGAATCAACGCCCCTTTCGTTCACGCCTTCGCCGGCCCAGGTCAAAGGCACTCCCGCGACGGCGAATGAGCGCTCGCAGAACTCGCGCACGGTGTGTGTTTCGCCGGTGGCCACCACGAAGTCATCCGGCTCCTTCGCCTGAAGCATCCGCCACATCGCCTCGACGAATTCGGGGGCGTAACCCCAGTCCCGTTTCGCCGACAGGTTGCCGAGGAGGACTTTGTCTTGAAGGCCGTGGGCGATCCTCCCGGCGCTCCTGGTAATCTTGCGGGTGACGAAATTCTCGCCTCGCCTGGGGCTTTCGTGGTTGAAAAGTATTCCGTTGCTAGTAAACATCCCGTACGATTCACGGTAGTTCTTGGTCATCCAGAAGGCGTACACCTTGGCGACGGCGTAAGGGCTTCTCGGGTAGAAAGGCGTCTTCTCGCTCTGCGGCACTTCCAGCACTTTGCCGAACATCTCGGAGGAGGAGGCCTGGTAGAATCTCGCCGTGACGCCCGATTCGCGCATCGCGTCCAAGATTCTCGTCGCTCCTAGAGCTACGATGTCCCCCGTGTACTCGGGCATGTCGAACGATATCTTGACGTGCGACTGCGCGCCCAGGTTGTAGACCTCGTCCGGCCGGACTTCCCTGAAAATGCGGCTCAGCGACGAGCTGTCCCCGAGGTCTCCGTAAACGAGCTTCAGGTCTCCCGTCGCCTTCGTCTTGTTCATCCAGTCGTGAAGGTGGTCTATCCGCTCGCGGTTTGAGACCGACGAGCGGCGCACCAGCCCGTAAACGTCGTAGCCCTTTTCCAGGAGAAGCTCCGCAAGATACGACCCGTCCTGCCCAGTGATGCCCGTGATCATTGCCTTTTTCATTGCCGTTCCTTTCAAATTGCGCCGCCGCGCCACGCTACAGCGCGGAGGCGGGAATGGTGAAAATGTTCCGTTCTATTGGGAACGACTCTTTCGCGAGACAAATTACACCGCCCGGGCCCATGTTCACTCCCTTTCTTGCAAGGCCGTGAAACTGGCGCACGTCGCTCCCGCGAGGAGAGGCCGTCTTCTTGCATTCCAGTGGATAGATGACGCCATCCGTGACAATGAGCAGGCCAATCTCCTTCTTGTCCTTGTCACGGTAATAATAGAGCGGGGGCCTGAGCCCATTGTGCAGGAAGCTCTTGAGGATTTCGCCGATCGCCCATGTTTCAAAAATAGCGCCGGACATGGCTCCCGATTCGAGAGTCTTAGGCGTTGACCATTCAGTCAAATAGGCGCATAACCCCGCATCCATAAAGTATAATTTGAGAGTTTTCACGAGCCGCTTCGTGAGGTTCCCGTGCCAGGGAGGAAGCAGCCAAATCAGGCCGGACGCTTCCAAAATGGACAGCCAGCGCTTCGCGGTATTGGGCGCCACGTCCGCGTCACGGGCCATTTCGGCGAAGTTGGCCAGTTGCCCGCTCCGCGCTGCCGCGGCTTTCAGGAAGCGAATGAACGACCGCTGGTTGCCGACTTCAGACAAATCCCTGACGTCGCGCTGAAGATACGTCTGAAGATACGAACCGTAGAACAAGTCCCTGTCAGCCTTTGCATTCAAGCTCAGGGCGGGATAGGAACCCCTCCATATCCGCTGATAAAGGCCTGCCAGGTCCAACGTTCCGGCTTTCGCAAAACGCTTGGCGATGGATGCGGGCTTGGGCAAAAACGGCTTGTCGTTCGCTTCTCCGAGAAGTTCCCGGCGGGACATTCCAAACAAGTTCAATACCGCGACCCTCCCCGCCAGCGATTCCGAAATGCCCTTCATCAAATGAAACTGCTGGGAGCCTGATATCCAGAACATCCCGGCCCGCCGGCCAGCGTCAGCCTCCATCTTGATATGGGCAAGCAATTCTGGGGCGTACTGTATCTCGTCAATAAACATCGGCGGACGATACCGCTGCAGGAAGAGTGGCGGATCACCCTTGGCGAGAGCCAGCACCAGCGGGTCGTCGAGGGAAATATAGGAGCGCTTCGCCCCGCCCGCTTCCCGAAGAAGCGTCGTCTTTCCGACCTGCCTGGCCCCCGTGACCAATACGACGGGGAATTGCCTCGAGGCCCTGGCGATCGCGCCGCCAAGAGTCCTTTCAACGTAGAGGCCCGGCGTCATTCGTCCATTACGCATCATGATTGCATTGTAGCCGCTATTCGCCCCGCCGTCAACGACTCACCTGCCAGCTCAGCCAAAGATTTTTGATCCCCCCGTAGCGGCCCTTGCTCGCAAGGGCCGAACCAACGTCCGATGACGAGCATCGGACGCTACGAAAGGCCGCGTTTTCGGCCGATG
>DAHXMK010000412.1 GCA_027365515.1 Candidatus Aminicenantota bacterium | reverse complement strand
CGGGGAAGGCCCACGCGCGGCCACCACGGGCAGGCGTCCCGCCTGCTAGAAAGCAAGATGTGACCCCCACTCTTCTTTCGCGCGGCCACCACGGGCAGGCGTCCCGCCTGCTAGAAAGCAAGATGTGACCCCCACTCTTCTTGGTCCTTCACCTGGATCAGCGAATACCTCTTGTGGTAATCTAAACCTGCGTACAGCATGGGGGCTCCTCCTCTCGGTTACCGGCCGCCGATACCGATATCCTACCGCAGTGGCCCCCGCCTTTACATGCTACCTGGCTCTAGTTTCTCTCATTTCTGCGCTTCGGTGGGAGTGAATCCAGCTAGGCTCAGAAGCGGGAGCTATCACCGTGGGACGGGAAGAGCGGTTCCAGGCTTGACCGGGAGGCGGCGGAACAATAGAATGCTTTAGCGGCGCAGGCGCGGCCGACGGAGAGTTTTTCTCCAGGCGTGGCGAAATGCCGGCGGCGAGGAGGCAACCTTGGCTTGGTCTGAAAAAAAGAGGTCGCTTGGAAGAATCGGAGCTTTCGCGGGCTTGCTTGTCTCCTGCCTGCTCGCTTTGGCCCTCGTCCCATCCGCGAGCGCCGGCGGCGCGTCCCCAAAGGTGGTGGTGATCGGCTTCGACGGAGCCGACCCCGGGCTAATCAGGCAGTACATGGGCGAAGGGCTGTTGCCCAACTTGCAGAAGCTCGAAAAGGAAGGAACCTTCAACGACCTCAGGGTGACCAACCCGCCTCAGACGCCGGTCTCATGGGGCGCCTTCATAACCGGGCTCAATCCGGGCAAGAACCACGTCTTCGATTTTCTGACGCGCGACCCGAAAACCTACAAGCCCCATTTCGCCCTGATGGAAGAGGGATCAAAGCAACTGCTGCTCGGGCGCTGGAACAGATGGGTGCTCCCTCCTCTGCTCCTGGTCATCTGGCTTGTCTCGGCGGCGGCGATTTTCAAGCTTCGGCGCAAGAGCATCATGGCCTTCGGTTACGTCGCGGTTGCTCTAGCCGGACTCGCGCTCTCATCGCTCCTATTCGTCTTCATCGTCGTTTATCTTCCAATCAGGCTGCCTTGGCCCATCAACCACCTTCAAGGAAAGCCGTTCTGGCAAACGGCCGCCGAGGCCGGCAAGCGCTGCATCGTCATCAGAATGCCCGACACCTTTCCGGCGGCGCCTTACCCGGAGGGCAGGCTCGTCGCCGGGTTGGGAGTGCCGGATATCAGGGGGCGCGTCGGCACGCCTTACATCTTCACGACCGACCCCGCGCTGACGGGCGGCGACAACGAGTTCTCGGTTGACATCGTTCCAGTCTCGGAGTACGACCCGCAGCCGGTCACCGCGGCCATTCAAGGGCCGTTCAACAAGCCGTTCTACGAGTACGCGGTTGACGACTCCTCCGACGGCGCGACCGACCCCTCCGTCGTCAAGCACGCCAGGGAAAAGTGCGAGGACGAGCTGAAGAGAGAAGGAGTGAAGCCGACCATAGACCTGCCGCTCAAGATATCGTGGGACGAGAAATCATGCACCTACGAAGTTCAAGGCCAGCGCGGCACCCTGGCTCAGGGCCAGTGGTCTCCGTGGGTGACGCTCGACTTCAAGTTCAACCCGCTCATCCACCTGAAGGGGATGTCCCGCTTCTACCTTATCAAGTCGTCGCCGCAGCTTCAGCTCTACATGTCGCCGATCCACTTCCACCCGGACGACGAAAACATTCCGATCTGCTATCCTCCGGACTACTCGAAGAAGCTGATGAAGAGGTTCGGCCCCTTCAAGACGATGGGCTGGGCGGTTGACACCTGGACGATCTCCTCGGGCCTCGCGGGCGAGGACCAGTTCCTGTCGGACCTGAACCAGACCGTTGACGCCTTCGAGAAGATAATGAACGGCACCATAGCAGACAAAGATTGGGACCTTTACGTTTTCTACTATGAGTTCACCGACAGGATCGCCCACGTCCTATGGCGCTATATGGATCCGAAGCACCCACTCTACGACGCCGCGAAGGCGCCGAAGTACCAGGAGGAGATGCGCAAGGCGTACCAAAGAATGGACAAGATCGTCGGCGAGGCGATGGAGAAAATGCCCAAGGACGCTACGCTCATCGTCCTTTCCGACCACGGCTTCACCTCGTTCCGCCGCGCCGTCAACTACAACAAGTGGCTCGTGGACAACGGCTACATGACGCTCAACGCCGACACCGGCGTGATGACCCTTCAGGACCTCTTTGACGACAACCGCCTCCTCTTCAAGAACGTTGACTGGTCCAAGACGAAGGCTTACGCGCTCGGACTGGGCAACATCTACATCAACCTCAAGGGCCGCGAGCGCGACGGCATCGTGTCGCCCGGCGCGGAGTACGACTCGATCGTGGCCGAGCTGAAGGCCAAGCTCCCTCTGATCATTGACCCGAAGGACGGCTCGCATCCGGTCAAGGCGGTTTATACCAGGGACGAGATGTACAAAGGGTACGACCCCGACCTCACCGCCGACCTGCGCGTCTCCAACACGCCGGGCTACCGCGTCTCATGGCAGACTTCGCTAGGCGGAGTGCCAGAGTCTCTGCTGGAGGACAACAACAAGGCGTGGAGCGGGGACCACTGCTCCGTTGACCCTTCGTTCGTCCCGGGAATGTTCTTCTGCAACCGGCCCATCCAAGGCGAGCCGGACATCCTCGACATGGCGCCCTCCATCCTCCATGCCCTGGGCGTGAAGGTGCCAAGCGAAATGGAAGGAAAGCCGATAGTCAAGGAGAACTGACCAGCAGGCGCTTGAGAAACCCCTTGTAGGCCGCAAGGGATTTTCAACAGCCTGCTAGGCTCTAAACTTTTTCTCCGCGATTCATGTCACAAGAGCGTGGGCCGCCGCGCGTCACCCTTCGCGCGAAGCGCCGTGGAGGATGAGATGAAGAAGAGCCTTGCCTTCCTAGTTTGCCTCGTAGTCGTATCCGTATCAGCCGGCCTGATGGCGCAGTACGGTCCAGGAAGCGGCTTCCACCCCGGGCAGGGTGGCGGAAAGGGCGCCGGATTGTATGACCCCGCCACCGTCCAAACCATA
>DAHXMK010000340.1 GCA_027365515.1 Candidatus Aminicenantota bacterium | reverse complement strand
TCGGGGCGGCGCTTTCGGGTGGCATACTCGGCGCCTTCATGCCCCAAAGCGACGTCGTCATCATCGGCGCGAGCGGCGCCCTGTTCGGGATACTGGCCGCCTACGCGGTCTACTTCCCGCAGACCAAGGTGCTGCTCTTTTTCATAATCCCGATGAAGATATGGGTGCTTGTCGTTGGCTTCATGGTGGTCAGCGTCTATTTCATCGCGGTCGGAGGCGGCGGCAACATCGCCCACTTGGCCCACCTGGGCGGAGCGATATTCGGCTTTCTCTACGTCGGCCGCTTCTGGCGCGTGAAGGCGCTGATAAGCGACCTCAAGTACAAGTGGCGCCGCCGCCGCTTCAAGCGGATTCAGTAGGCCCCAATCCCGCGACAGGAGCATGAAGACGCCCTACAATGTTGATCAACACGTTGTTTGACCGAAATGGCCGTTCACCCAAGAGGGATTGGGGCGCCATCGAGCCGAAGGCGAAGAGGGCATCCAAGGGCGGTGGGCGCTCCGACAGGCTTTGCCTGCGGAGGGGGCCGCGAAGCGCGACGGAGCGCTCCGCCGGGCTTTGCCCGCGGAACGCGGGAGAAAAGCCATGGCCCTCTCAATTAGGTAATACAAGCCTTTTTTCGGTACAACACAACCGTCGCCGAAGGCACAATATGCCATCGCTGAATTTCGGAGCAGGGGAGATCGCTTGAACGCCTCCGAGGCAAAGGCGCTCGCCGTGTTCATCGAGGCGGCTGTCAAAGGCCGGTTCATCAAAGATGTCTCCTTCCCCGCCCCATTCTTTCTCGGGCTGGTATTCTCGGCAAGAGAGACGCTGGGCTTTTCATGCAGGCCGGACTCTTTTCACGCGGGGCTCTGCTCGTGGCAGTGGCCGGACGGCGCCTCGCCGGACATTCTTCGCGCCCGTTTGAAAGGCGCCCGCGTGGAGCGCGTTGAGCCGGTGGAGGGAGAGCCGATCCTGAAGCTGATTTTTGCGGGAGGAGGAACGCTCATTTGCGAGGCGCTTGGCCGTGCTGCCAACATCCTTCTGCTTTCGGAAGATGGGGCGGTACTGTGGGCGGCGAGGCGGTTCAAAGGGGAGTTCAGGACCGGCGCGTGCGGGGAGATTTGGGCGCCGCCTCCTCCGAGACGCTGCGTTGAACCGGAAGCGCCCGAAGGCAATCCGGAGAGCTATCTTCGCGAAACGGCCCCTGCCGTTATCAAAGCCGCGCTCATTGAAGCCGGGCGGCGGAGCGCGATGCGGGCCGTCGAGAAAAAGGCGCTGGCGCTTCAAAGGCGGTTCAAGGCAGTGGAAAATGACCTCTCCGAGGGCCGTTCGTGGGCTGGGCTCGAATCGGCGGGAAAATCCCTGCTTTCAAAAGGAGACCTTGGCCGAAGAGGACTTTCCGAAGCCGAAGTGACGGATTATGAAGCATCGCCACCCAAAACGGTCACGATCGAACTGGACCCATCCATGTCGCTCAAAGAGAACGCCGCGCGCTTTTTCAGGCTGGCGAAGCGAGGCAAGGCCAGGATCGCGAAGACAGCGGCGATTCTCGCCGCCATCGCGAAGGATGAGGCGGCGCTTGCCGTTGAGCGCGAAGCGGTCGCGGCGGAGAGCGGCCTCGCCCGCCTCTTTCCCAAGCCAGAAAAAGCCGCGCCGCGAGAGAAGGCGGGAGGCGGCGGGAACAAACTGCCGAAGGGAGTGGCCAAACTCGCGCTGCCGCATGGGTTTACCGGTTACGCCGGCAAAACGGCGCTGGCGAACGACTTCGTGACCTTCAGAATCGGAAAGGGGGAGGATTTCTGGTTTCACGCCTCCGACTATCCCGGCTGCCACGTTGTCGTGCGCAACCCTTCCCGCCTTGAGGAATGTCCCTACGACGTCGCCCAGGCCGCGGCGCTTTTCGCGGCACGCCACAGCCAGGCCCCGCAAGAGGGCCGCGTGGCGGTCGTTTTCGCCCGCTGCAAGAACCTGAGGAGGGTCCCGCGCTGCGTGGGCATGGTGACGATGGCCCGCGCCAGGACCCTTGACGTTGAACTCAAAGGGCGCGGGTGATATCCTTTAGTCCGAAGGTTGAGGAGGTGGCTATGATCCTTCGTTGGCCGAAATGTCTCTTAGCGGTCCTGCTCCTCTGTCTTGTTTCATTCGGGGCGAGCGCCTCCGGCGTCTTCGTCGTGCTGCGAAAGGGCGTGCAGGCTTACGACGACGCGAAGAACGGCTTCATCCAGATGGCCTACGCCAAGCAGCTCCGCGGCTTCAACCCGGCCGCCGTGGAACTTGACGGGACGGACAAGGATGACGCGGCGCTGGCCACTTTGAAGGGGCAGTCCCCGGACCTCGTATTTGCCGTAGGTTCATACGCCGCCAAGAAGGCAAGGCAGGCCATGCCGGACGTGGAGATCGTTTACGCCATGGTCTACTATCCCGAGGTTGATGGCCTGACGCACGACGCCAAGATGACCGGCGTCGCATCGCTGGGCGCGCCGAAGCTGCTCGCGCAGGTGATCAAGTCGCTTGGCAAGGGAAAGAGCGTAGTCATCTTGAACCAGGCCGCCATTTCGGCTTCGGCGTTGGAAATCGCCACGACGCTTGGCAACGAGGGGCTTTCCGCTTCGACTTCCACCGTTCAAGGAACAGACGACCTCCCGAAGGTTCTGGATGGGGTTCGCGGCCAGGCTCAATACATCCTTCTGCTCCCCGATCCTTTGACGCAGTCGCCGGAGTCGCTGCGCTTCATCATCTCGAAATGCGTTGACGCCGGAATCGTACCGCTTGCTTACTCGGAAGGGCTCGTCTCGAACGGCGCGTTCGCCGCAGCGTACATTCCCCCGGAGTCCGCGGGTTCGAAGGCGGCGGAGGTCGCGGCGGACATCCTCTCCACCGGCAAAGCGCCGGAGACGAAAGTCGTGCCCGTCACCGACGCGGCGACGGCTGTGAACAAGGGCACGGCGAGGGCCTTGAGGATCAACAAGCTGCCCAAGGATCTCGCCTCGGGGACAATCTATGAGTGAGCGCTTCAATATCAGGGGGCTCTTCGAGAAGTTCGTGGGAGGGAGCGTAAGAGGGCAGATTCTGTCCGTTCTCGTAGTGCTGCTTTTCTTGGGTTCCCTGGCCCAGGCGCTCCTTTTTTATGCCAAGTCGCGCTCCGTTTCGCTCGGACAAATTCAGGAATCATACAAGAGCCTGGGAGTGATGGTCGGGAACCTTTCCACTTACGACTTGCAGTTCAACAAGCAGGGGCTGAAGAACACGCTGGACGGCATGCTCAAGGCCGATCCGAACATTCTGTGGGCGGAGTTCGCCGACGCCTCCGAGAAGGTGCTACAGGCGGACGGCCCGCTCGGGAAGGCGCCTTACGAGCCCTTCGCGGCTCTTCCCACGTCGGTCGTGGTCACGCAACAGAAAACCGACAAGGGGGCGGCGCTCCTGATCAGGGTGCCTATTCGGAAAGCCGCGGAAGCCGCGTCTCCGGTTGGGGAGTTCGGCTTTGAAACCCAAGGCTCCGGCCCCACCGGCCCGAAGGACCTTGGCGAAATGAGAATGGTCGTCGCCCTTTCAGGCCTCTCGGCGCTGCGCAAAGGGTACCTCATTTTCGGCTTGCTCGCGATCCTGGCGACGATGGCGCTCGGCACTTTCATCTCCCTTATGGTGACGAATTACCTCACCGCCCCGATTTACAGCCTGACGACGCTGGCAAAGAGGATCGCCGGGGGCGACCTGACGGCGGCCGCCGAAGCGGAGCGGCGGAGAGACGAACTGGGCAGGCTCACACAGAGCTTCAGGGAGATGTCCGGCCAGCTCGCCTCGATGATAAGAGACATACGCGGGGCCTTCCAGAAGGTTGAGGCGGACACACAGTCGGTCCGCGAGCGGCTCGACAGCAACCTTGAGCAGGCGAAGGCGCAGGACGCCACCGCAAACGCCGTCTCCTCCTCCCTCAAGACCATTCAGCACTCAGTCGTGGAGGTATCCCGGCAGATGGAAGGGCTCTCGCAGCTCGCGGAGGAAGTAAGCTCCTCGGTTCTCGAAATGATCACAAGCATC